>DATLVY010000064.1:0-3279 GCA_035576845.1 Candidatus Acidiferrum sp.
TGGCGGCGGTGTATTTTGGCGGTGAGGAGCATTTGGTGCGGGTTGATTTGAACGAGTTCAGCCAGCCGACCGATGTTGAGCGGCTCATCACCGACGGCGCGCACAATGCCGAAAGCCTGACGGCCCAAATTGCCAAACAACCTTTTAGTGTGGTGCTACTGGACGAAATCGAAAAGGCTCACCCTAATGTGCTCAACACTTTGCTGCAGCTACTTGACGAAGGCGTGCTGCGCGATATTAACAACCGGCCCATCAGCTTCCGCGACGCTATCGTCATTGCTACCAGCAACGCTGGCGCTGATAAAATCCGCGCCTACATCGATGCCGGCAAAAAGCTCGAGGAATTCGAGCAGCCATTTATTAACGAGCTGATCGATTCCGGCCAGTTTAAGCCCGAATTTTTGAACCGCTTTGACGAAATCGTGGTTTTCCGCCCGCTGGAACCAGCTGAACTACTGCAAATTGTCGACCTCGATATTAACGGCATCAACAAAACCCTCGGCAGCCAAAAGGTGAGCGTGCACCTGGCCGACGACGCCAAACAGCTGATGGTTAAAACCGGCTACGACCCGCGCCTCGGCGCCCGCCCCATGCGCCGCGTTATACAACGCACCGTCGAAGACCTCGTTGCCAAACGCATGCTCTCCGGCGATGTCCCGCCGGGCAGTGTTATCGAAATCGGCGCAGAGGATGTTCGGGCGGCCTTAACCAGCGATTCGTAAAAATAAGCCCAGTATGATACAGTATGTTTTATGATTGTCTAAAGGCTTTTTGCTTTTAGTGCCAGGAAAGTTGAGATTAAAAAATTGATGAACTATTGCAGTTGCTGCAAGAGTGCGCGGCTTGCCTTGAAGAACTGTGGAACCAACAAACCCAGTTCAATATCGACACGATGATGGCGGTTATACAAGGGGGTACACCGCCTGATCAGAAAGCGCTCGCCCAGGAAGTTCAGTCGCGGACGCAAGCTTTTGATGCACGCATCAATACTATCAATACCCAGTTTGCGCAGCAGCCTCCCGCCGACATAGACCCCCAGCGGGCCAAAGAACTCGATGGCCTGCTGCAACAGGTCATGACAACGAGGGGGCATGTTTTGAGCCGTACTTCTTTTGTTTTTGTAAGCCAAACCAACCCGGCTCCGCCCGACACACAAGAATCCTAATAACTGCCATAACGGCGCCCTTCCTATCAGGGGCCGATCATTCAGAAGTAGTCCCAGTTGCAGAACCGCCCCTTCCAGAGCGGTTCTTTTCTTTTTTTGCGGTTTCGAACGCCGTGTTTGCTGATAATATTTTTGAGGGCATGAGCGTGAGTGTGTCACGTCCATGCCCTTTGGAAAAAATGGACCTGTTAGGGTCAAAAGCGTTAGTCCCTGTCATCCCAGCCCACACCGCCACTCATGTGTGCAGGGAAAAGCTCAAGGAGTTCTCCCCGGAGAGAATAGACATCTAAGTCTCTAGTTGCACCATTCGTGACATTGAGCATTTTGGCTAGAAACAGCTCTTGAAAACCATCGTGTGTTATAACACTAAAATGATTTTTTGTGGCCCAAGTAGTAATACTCTCTAGGGAAGCCATAAGTTTATCAACGGCTCTGCCGTTTATCCATGGTACGGCCAGTGAAAGGATAGGGTTGTACGAGCACACAGCCAGCAAATCTTGTCTTGCTCTCAACTCATCACAAATGATGGTTGGCCTATTCTGCTGTAAGAGCTCTAGCAGCAGGCGCAGCTGCTCGTCAACAGTCTGTTGCAACAAAGCGTATGTTGCGTAATTGTTCGCAGCCCTTTTAAACGAGCTTGCCACCAACAAGGCAGAGTACGACAGATGATTAACATGAAATCTATGGAACAGGTTAAAGGTTGCTCTCGAGGTATTCTGTAGGTCATAACCAAGGTTCACTATCCCTAACTGGTTTGTTGAACGATTATTTGACGCTATGACCCCGTATTCTATGCGTTTCAGACACACGAGCAGCACCTGTCTTGCAGTATCCATGACACTCCTTTTTTTGTAGGTACACAATAAACTCACTGGTGAAATCCCAGCTACTATATTAACACTAATTATTTATTAGTCAAATATAATCAAGGAGAGAAGTGGCATCGTCGCGAGGTTTTTTCTTAGCCCACTTCCGAAATAGGTGCCTAAGGACGAGATGTTAAGCTGTTAGCCACCCCTTGAATTTTAGTAATAATGGCTTGGGTTGTCTCAGCGGCTGGTGATGAGGCGGCTAAATTCCCCTGAGTAACCTTTGCAAAGCTATCGTACCAACCATCAAATCTTCCTTTGCCTAATCCGTTATCAACTAGCGCGTGAAGCGTAGAGTCGGGTTTAATTTCTCCAAGCGTATCAAGAAGTCGTTTTTGCGCACTACTCCCAAGGGCACTAATTTGCTTCGGTGTGTAACCTACCATATCTTTGATATAAGAATAGTCAATGAAGTCCTTTAGTAGTGCAGACCTTTTGGCTGCAGGGTCTGTAACTGGGGTTCCATCAGGATTTTTGACTAAGTTTCCGGTAGTAATAGCAGAAATGGCTCTAGCAGCATTCGGAACCTTAGCTGGATCCAAGCCTTCAAACGAATTTAATATTGTTCGCTGGGCTGTATCAAAGTTGGCGAAGGAAGGATCGAGCACGCTCTGTAGGCCTTTTTCCTTGAGTTTTGTGCTGCCATAAGCGCCTACTGCTGAGGTTGTCATGGATTGCAGAAGATTATTTTGTCCTGCGTCAAGATTGCTGCCGTAGGTTCTGATATCCATAACAGCATTGGGATTCTCGGCTGCCGAGCCAATGATTGCTTGCAGATCTTGTTGATGACCACGCGCAAACATTGTATCAAGATTGTACGTTTTTGCTTCCTTGGTAATTGGATCCACTGCCGAGCCTTTAATCAAGTTTACAACATTCCCATTACTATCCAGCAGGTCATTAGTGCGAGGGTCTCTTCTATTTGCTGCTCGGGCTTTAAGGTAGCCGCCAAGCTTAGATACAACATCGGTTCCTAAATCAATTCCAAGCGGATTAAGCACTTGGTTCTGAAATAGTGTTTTCGCAGTTCCGAATTCCTGCTCTGTTTGTGCATTAAGGGCTTTAATCTGCGCCGCCTGGGCGACAGCATTACCACCCGAACCGAACCACGTGGAGCCTTGCAGGGCGTTAAAGCGCTCGAGGTTATATTTGTGGGCGGCGTCGCGGTTGGTGCGGATACGGGCGGCGGCGGTGCCGGAGAGGACGTCGGTAGTACCACGTAAGATATTACCGGTTCTGCCTGTG
>DATLVY010000065.1:0-4268 GCA_035576845.1 Candidatus Acidiferrum sp.
TCAGCGCGGTGATAACCATAGCTAGCCCGCCGCCAATCAGCACCCGCAGTGCGGCGCGGAGTTTGTTGCCGCCGCCGATGACAGCGCCAGCGATACCGAGGATACCAAGTGATAGCAGTGCTACACCGGCAATCACCCACACCTCATACGCGGTCGCAACAAATAACGCAGAAATCAGCGGCAACACTGCGCCGCCTGCAAACGACAGTGCCGAGCTGACGGCGGCTTGCAGCGGATTGGCCAGCTTTTCGTGGATACCCAGTTCGTCGCGGGCATGGGCAGCCAAGGCGTCGTGGGAATGCAGCTGTTTGGCGACTTGATGGGCGAGGTCGGGACTCAACCCCCGGTTCAGATAAATTTGTTCGAGCTCTTGCAACTCTTCTTTGGCGAACTGCTGCAAGGCCTCGGCCTCGAGGTCGATGTCGGCCCGCTCAGAATCGCGCTGCGAACTGACGGACACATACTCCCCCGCCGCCATCGACAGCGCTCCGGCAATCGTCCCGGCAATGCCAGCTGTCAAAATCGCCGTTTCCGAGGCATGCGCCGCCGCCACGCCGATCATCAAACTCGCCGTCGAAACAATCCCGTCATCCGCCCCCAACACTGCCGCCCGCAGCCACGCCGCGCGGTGGGATTTGTGGCGTTGTTGGTGTTGTTGCCAGGGGGTGGGTTGGGATGAGGATACCATGATCTTATTATAACTGAATGTGTAACTGGACTGTTTTGTTGGAGTCTGGTCCAGACTACGGCGCATCGTTCACGTAACCATGCGCAACCGGAATGCCATTTGGACCAATCTCCTTAAACGAATCGATAAAATCTTCCATGGTCGATTGGCTGGTCAATTTGTTTTTATGAGCACCGTCGTTTACGGTAATAAACGTATTACCCTTAACAAAGGATAACGTTTCGAGGTCTAATTCGGTAGCGTCTTCTCCTGGTACAGTGTTATACCAAGCAAAATATTCGTATTGTATGCCGCCGGGTGTTGTCCGCACTGCGCATAGATTGTTTGCGTTGGTGTCTTTCGCACCAACACAACTAAAGCCTTGGTGTGTTGGCTGATTTTTAAATTCATTGATCTCACTGTACGTACCGATGTTAAAAGTGATATACCTTGGCTTCCACCAGAAAAATAAATGGAATCCACGCATCGGGCTTGGCATGCTAGCAACAATCTGCTCATTAGATAAATTGATACCATTGAGTGTCCTGGTCGGCTTATAAAGTTGGAACGAGAGATCTTGGCGAGAAAGTGGGTTTTGAAATAAATAAAATTCATACGTTCCAGCCACAACAAAAAAAATGGCGGCAATCACGGCAGCTAAACATATAATACGTTTGAATTTGGTATCTAGTAGCTTGTTCATAAAGTCAATCTTATCATCTTTTAACACTTTGTACAGTAATAGTCGGAATTTGCCTGGAACTCAGTTTTTAATCCGAGTTCCAGGCTGGTCGCATCTCATCTTCTACCTTTACAGCTTCAGATTCTGCAGCTTACGGCTGCGGTTCAGGAAAATGTAGCAACTTGGCGGCAACGTCAGGGGAAACACTATTGTTCTGAAGCCAGGTGTTGCTATTATTGCTCCACGTCCAGCCTCTTTCTGCGTAGCCCGACCCCAAGAAAAATACATTGGCCGTGCCCCACTCTGCTACTACCGGGTAGCTGCCTGGATTAATCGCAACAACAATCGCTAGATGATCGGCCACAAAACCTTGGAGGCTACCGTCGTCGTGAGGATGGTTGTGGTAAAAATTCCAATTGTAGGCGATTATGTCGCCAACAACTGCTTCAGGCACGGAGTTTCCGAGGAATTTAGCTCTAGTGAGGTTAACCACGCCCCACGGGTCAGTCGCCAAGTACCGATTATATAAATAGTCGGTCAGCATGGTCGCGGCGGTTGACGTTTGGCTGCCTTGCAGCTGTGATAACCAGCCCCGGTAGCCCTCACTGTTCCAGGTGGCATCCGGGCTGAATCCGCCCGCCCAAAGCGCTTGGCTGACAAACCAGGTGCAGGCGGCAGGATATGGTTGGCTGTCCAGGGCGTGTTGTTTGGCCCAGGCGATGGCTGCATAACGGTTGTAGGTGGTGTTGGTGGCTGGCCAGGGTGTCGAAATATCGAGCGTCAGACAGGGCGGAATACCATAGTCCATGGTAATGCGTTTTTGTTGCCATTCACTGAACGGCATACTGTCGTAATACGAACTATAGAAGCCACGCTTGCCGTTGTAGTCCCTAACTTCAAACCAGAGGTTAGTTCCGCCGATGTTTTGCCCGGTGGCATAGCAAAGATAGTCCGGGCTTTGATAGTAACCCAGTTTATCCAGGATTGCACTGCTAGTGTTGGGCTGGGCCCGCAGGTTCACTCCATCCAGCGTAATGTAGATGTTGGTCGCTTCGGCGTGCGCCGTTTTAGGCGCTAAGGTTTGCGAGGCACTAAGCCCCACCAAAAGCATACACATGACCAGCAATGCCTGGACTGCCCTTCGCGCAGTGGGCATCTTCAATGTGTTTGCAAACACAATTGTCACTCCTTTGCAATTCTCTCGGTACAGTTCAATGAGATGTAAAAAATCGCACTTAACCCGATCTGTTAATCAGGGGCGGCGATGCACGTAGTTTACACTACCTAGGGTGCGTAGTCAAAAGAAAAGTCGGTAAGAAACGTTTTGCCGGAGCCTTGATGGGCGGCTTAAGCGATAATGAAATTTTTGCCATGTACTGTGACGACGGCTTGATTGTTATGGCAAATGTGTGGCTTTTTGTATCGTACACGAAGCTATCGAGCTTGCCCTGGCTGGCGCGGATGGTTGGCTTTGTGGGTGAGTAGCCGCGCAGCGTGACGGGTGGATCGTTTGGGGCGAAGGTTAGACTCGCTTCAAGGGTGCCGTTGTCGGTTAGGCTCGTAACGCGCTGCTTACCAAGCGAGACGAATTTACTTTGATCACCCAACAGCGCAACGCCGGAGGGGCCGATGGGGACGATAATGTAGTAATGCAGCGTGTCGATTTTGTCGGTGAAGACGGATGCGGCTCTGGCGACCTCGCCCTGCCCAGTGAAATAATCATAAATGTAGACATTGCCGGTAAAGCCAAAGTCGCTGGGTTTGAAGTTGGCGGTTTGGAGGGTACCGTAGGGGCGCGGGAAGGCCGCGACATACTCGGCTTTGCTGGTGCCGAAGTCGGTAAAGGTGCTGGCGATGAAGGGTTGGTCGGTATGGCCAGCAGCGTCATTAATATAGGTGGCGTCGGTCGGCACCAGCGGCTGGTCTGGTTTAACAATTTCGCTGTCGGCGCGGATAACTTTTTGCAGGTTGGCGGCATCAACAGTGCCCAGCGCATCGCCGGGGCCAACGGGGCCGGCGGATAGGTCGGCCAGCAGCAGGTTGTTGGTCTCACTGCTGCGGAAATTATCCACCCACGGCCAGGTGCCGACGGCTTTGGCAAGTTGTGATGTCCAGAGGTCAGGCTCCCAGCGGTTCCGGTCGAACCGGTCGATGCTGGTACGCATGGTTAGTAAGTTGTTGTACTTGGTGCCTTGCAGCACTTGGTCGGGCACCTCCATGCAATATTGCAGGTTCAGGCCATCGGCGCGGGCGGCTGCGGCCATGGTATCCATAAATGTTTCGGGGTCGGATAGGTTAAAATCGGGCGTGGCTTTGATATCCAGCCAGTCTTGCTCGTACGTCGTGGCGCCGAGCGCTTTGATGTAATCCATGGCGTTTTTCCAGTAAGCCGGGTCGATCGACACGTGCCCCGACATGGCGTACTGGCCAAAGTACGGGCTGTAATCCGATACCCAGCGGGCATGGAAAATGGTCGGCAAATTGAGCTGGCGCTGGAAGTTTTGCAGCTCGGCAGTGCCGTTTACTGTGGGGTCGTCGGTTGTCCAAATGTTCGGGTCGGCGGTGTAACTGAGCATGCCATTGTCCCAACCCTTCGGGTACCACCAGCTGTCGATTTGCATGGATTTAATTGGGACATTTTTCTGGTCGTATTCGTTTTTGATGGCAAGCAACGTGGCCGGGTAACTGCCTGCGCCCGGGTCAAAGTGATAGTAATACTCGGCGCCGGCATCCGTCCAGTAACTGAGGTATTTGAGCAGCGTGTCAGCCTGATTGGACGGCCGGGTTTTGCCTTGCAGGTCGGTGAGGGCGTGACCCCATGTATCAAAGGTGGCGCCAATCCCCTGCCCGGCTGCTAAAATGGTGGCCTGGCCAAAGCCAGCTGGCAGCGTGCCAATGCGCCGGTCGATACCGCTGCTG
>DATLVY010000066.1:0-4407 GCA_035576845.1 Candidatus Acidiferrum sp.
CCGCTGAACAAAGTTGACGCCATAAAGGCGCCGTTGTTTATCATCCACGGCGCCAACGATCCGCGCGTGCCGCTCTCGGAGGCAAAACAAATGGCCGAAAAACTTGAAGCACTTGGTCGCAAAGCCGAACTGCTGGTTTACGACGACGAAGGCCACGGCCTGGCCAAGCTTAAAAACCGTCTCGATGCTTACCCCAAAGTCGACCAGTTCTTGCAAACGGTTCTCGCCGACGTATAATAGAGGGTAATTATGTCAGGAATTGTCTCACTCATCTTTGGTTTTTTGGAATTGGTCGTTGGGCTGCGGTTTGTGTTCCGCCTGTTTGGCGCTGACCCGGGCGTGCAGTTTGTTGGTTGGGTTTACAATATTAGCCAGCCGCTGATTACGCCGTTTACTGGCATCCTCGGTAATCCGGCTATCGTGCCCGGAGCTGGGCATGGTGTGTTTGAACCTTCGACTTTGGTGGCCCTGGCGGTATATGCCGCGGTTGGCGGCGTGCTGCTGCAGCTTTTTAGCCGTCATTAGATCCTGCTGTTTACGGCTTGCTTGTAAGCGTGTATGCTGTAGGTAAACGCTTATGGCCGCAAACAACAAAAAACAACCGCCAAACATGTCGGTCGCCAGCTCGCCTCGCAGAAAGAATGGGCGGGTATGGCTGGCAATTTTAGCCAGCAGTTGCGTACTCATTATCGCTGCCGCCGGCTTTGCCGCGTGGTTTTATAGTGACCACGCCTTGCCCAACCTTACGGTTGCTGGTACCCAGGTGGGGCAGCTGGACACGGCTTCTTTGCGGCGCATCGTCCAACAATTACCAACGCCGAACGCAACATTTATAGCGACTGGCCAGCGTGTCACGGTACCGCTGGACGAGCTTGGCGTATCTGTTAATGTTAGTGCAACGGTGGATAGTATCATGGCCGCGCGGCGCAGCGGCGACCTGTTGCAAGGTGTGCAGCTGTGGCACGCGCAGACGGTGCCGCTGGTTTTTAATAACGATTGGGGCAAGCTGAAAGCTTACGCGCAGCAGCATTTCCCGGCTGTGTTTGTCGATGCCAAAAATGCTCAGCTAACTTTTAACCCATCCAGCAATCAGTTTGACATAACCCCTGGGACTGACGGCAAGGGGTTTGATCTGCAAAAGTTCGAGTCGTCGCTGCCGGCTATCGCCCTGCATCCGCACGATGTGACGCTGGATGTTTCATCCGTTCCGGTTGCGCCGCTGGTGCAGGCCGCGGGTTTGGCGGCAACACAAAAAACGGCCAATAGTCGCCTCACGCTGGCTCTTAAATTCGTGCTGGACGGCAAAACGGTCACACAGCCCAGCCCAGCCGATATTGCCAACTGGGCGTTTTTTACTCCAGACGTTACCCGGGGCACGGCTAGCCTGGACTTCGACAAGGCTAAAATTCAGCAGTATATCACTGATAAAGTTGGGCCAAAGGTAGCGGCTCCGCCCATTGACCGTAAGGTGGTGATCGACCAAGTCAGCGGCACACAAACGGTGGTCACGGCGGGTCAGGCCGGTAAGGAAGTCAAGGATGCTGACCTGACGGCTGTTGCCGTGTATAACGCCCTCACGGCGGGCCAATCGCTTGACCAGCAAATTAGCGTGGTCGACGCGCCGTTTAAAACGGTAACCCTAACCGGCAGCGGCAAGTGGCTTGAGGTCGACGTGACGCACGAGACCGCCACCATGTGGGTCGGCACAGTACCAGTCCAGACCTTCCTGATTTCGTCCGGTAAATCCGGCACGCCCACCGAGCTCGGTACCTTCCACATCTATTACAAAACCCCCAGCCAAACCATGACCGGCACCATTGCCGGCGAGTATTTTTACCTGCCCAATGTACCCTGGGTCAGCTTTTTTGACGGCGGCGAGGCCTTCCACGGCACCTACTGGCACCACAATTTCGGCCATCCGATGAGCCACGGCTGCATCAACATGACCATCCCCGACGCTAAAATCGTCTACGATTTCGCGCCAATTGGCACAAAGGTTGTGGTGCATGCCTAGCATGTTTTGACTGTCAATGTTTTTAATGCTATAGTCATTAAGCTTGCTCCGACATGGAGCTTTTGTCTGCCATGGCAGTTCCATGGGCATCTATGGGTTTTTTGGAAAGGATTACCGTGAAACAAACTAGCGGTACAGAAATCAAGCCAATTGGGCTGGTGATTGCAGAAGTTCTGATTAGGGACATGGAGTCCTTATTTCCAGGTGGAACGGATGAGTTTACTGGACAGTTACGAA
The DNA here is from genome assembly GCA_035576845.1 of Candidatus Acidiferrum sp. Classification (GTDB taxonomy): domain Bacteria; phylum Patescibacteriota; class Saccharimonadia; order Saccharimonadales; family EFPC-124; genus DATLVY01. The sequence continues at coordinate 2,252 of DATLVY010000066.1, forward strand.
GCATGCTTGTAGAGGCTTTCGCACCTGTCTTTCAGAATGCGCCCGTGACGGCTGGAGATATCCAAATTCGAATGTTCCACTCCGACGCAATTACTGCAGAAATTGGGCCGTGTGCTATGCAGCTAAGCATTTTTACGTTTGGTCACGCGGTATTGCTCGCGTTTGGCAGTAGCACCGAGGAGATCTTGGAGGACATCTCAAGGAGGGTAACTGAGTTGGTGCCTGGAGCAGCCTCGCTAAGGGTTGGTATAGTCCCGGTAGATAGTGCCCGCTATGTATTGGTAACGCTCGGCCACGCTCCTCAACACCTCTAATCAACTGGCCAGGCGCCTGGCTAGTTATAAAACGTGAGAGTTGTCAGATGACAACTCTCATTTGCGTACACGAATAATCTTGGGAAAGCCCCGAGCACCATAATATAGTGCTAGGGGCCACAACAATACAGCGCTCACAACTAATTAGACACATTGTCTGGGGTTTACGGGGCAGCGTACTCCAAGTTACCCTGCGCGTCGGTCAGGAACAGATCCGGCGTGCCCGGCGTCAGATGCCCGGGGCTGGGGCTATACGGATTCCCGCTGCCCGGGCCCGTGATCTGGGCATAGAGCCCAAACGGATCCAGAATGTTCTGCTTCACAAAGTTCGCATCCCGGCCTTGGTAGACCTGGTAGTGCAGCTGTGTGGGATCCCACGGCGGGAGCAGCTGACGGTTGCGTGGCAGGACAATATGGGTGGTATCGTTGTAGTTGTCCTTCCAGTCCAGTCCGATGCCGGTATCGCCCTGGAAACCCAGCAGCTGGCCGGCGTGGACCTGGACGCCTTCACTAAATAGCGCATCAGCGCTTTGGAACAGGCCTGAAGGGCTCCAGTCTGGATGGGCCGGGTCTGCGGGATCGGGCACTGCGGTAGCGCCCACAAACGGGATGTTGGGCAGGTAGTACGACAAATGGATGTACTGGATAACGAACCCGTTCGGGGCGCGCACCTCGATAACCAACCCGGCGCCCAGGCCGTACTGGTGCAGTTTACCATCGGGCGGCCCATTTTGGTACACCGAAATATACTGGTAGCTGGCGTAGGCGCAGCCATCAGTCGAGGAAAAAACAGGGTATTCGTACCCATGGTCGGGGGAGTTTTCAAACTCCCAGTCCATGGCGTGGTGCGACAAAGTTCTGGTAACTGGAATCTCGTCGCTGGCCGTCAGCCAGCCGTTGGAAACCGCCAGGCTGTTTTTACTCAGCGACTCACTGAATGGCACCTTCAAAAACGGTGCCGGCACTGCGCCGAGCGGTGTAGGATTGGGCCCGAGGCCGGTGCACTTACTGCCAAACTGTGGAGTTGCTGCGGCCGCATGCGCGAGCTTTGGCCCATTACACATCACCAGCAACAGTACCACTAATACGAGGCCAACAAAAAGCTTGGCCATTTTTTTAACGTGCATCTTTTACCTTCCTGAACGCTGTAGTTGCCCTCGCATTATATACTGGCCGTAAAATAGTCCAAATCATAAGCGTGATTATGGATAGATTTTGCAGTGGTATAATAAAACCATCTATGATTCTCTCTGATATAGACATTAAAAACGCGCAGGCAGCGGGCGTGCTTGGCATCGAGCCTTTTGACGAAAACCGGCTTAAGCAGGCAAGTTATGTGCTCAGCCTGGGCGCTAAACTGCTTATTCCAAAACCGCTGCTGCTTGGGCAAATTGTAGAGCCGGGTAAAACGGAAGTTGCTTACGACGAAATTACCGTTGGTGATAAAGGTTATATTCTGCGGCCGGGGAAGTTTGTGCTTGGCTCGGTTATGGAACGGCTCAGAATCCCGACCTCGATGTGCGCCTGGCTGGATTCCCGCACCGACCTTGTCCGCCTTGGCGTGTGCGTTCTGCAAGGTTCCACCTTTATCGAACCCGGCCAGTCGGGCAGTCATGAAACCCTCGAAATTACAAACCTTGGCCCATACCCCGTTCGCCTGACGGCTGGCATGAAGATTGTTAAAATTATTTTTGAGCAACTGCAAACGCCCGCGTCGCATGCTTACGACGGCTCGTATGCTGGCCAGCGGGATGGGCGGGTGCAGGTCTAGCTGCCCGATTCACGAATTTGACGTTATCGCAAACTACTGTAGAATAAGATAACTGACCGGATGGCCGGGCA
>DATLVY010000067.1:0-6261 GCA_035576845.1 Candidatus Acidiferrum sp.
TTGAACCCGGTGTGGAGTATCGAAAATCCATATATAACGGAATCAATTGCATCGCGAAGCCAATAATAACCGGCAGATTCCGGCGATTAATCAGACTTAGTTTTACATCAGTAAAGCGAAATCGCTGCGGCCAGAAATATAAAAGTGGTGTTAATAATAATGGCGGCGTCAATAACGGCCAACTGAAAGACACACCAAAAATCATTAGTAGATAGCCCAGGATATACCAACGCCTTAATGGTTGACTATTTGTCTCACCGATAGCAGCAAGATAAATATAAGAACCGGCGATTGTTGCGCAAACATACGAAAAATTTAAAAAACCTTCAAATATAAATGGCAGCAAATATAAGATGGTCAACGGTATACCGATACTTAATACTAGCAAGAAGCCAGAAGGCGGCGCCTGCTCTCGGCCATCGAACTTTTCCAACAAAAGGTATGCAAAATAGCCAAGAAAGTATGCCAATATACCATTCCAAGCCACATATTGGAACATAAAAAGGTAGGCATTAGTCGCCCACGGTAAGACTGTCTGGTTGAGGCCAAAGCTATTTTGGATAAGTGCACTGCTCATATCGAAACCCTTCGGGTAGTAACCTAGTTGGTGGCTAAGGTGCTGCACCTTGCTCATATCGCTCAGTGATATAAAATGATTAGTCGCGTCCGGTACTTGAATACCGGCCATAGTCGTAATATGCAATAGACCGCTTGGGCCAAAGCAGTACCATCCAAACGGCACGACGAAAATTGCGGCGACGCACAGAGCGATTATATCTTTGCGGTCAATCCAAATAGTTTTTTCGCGCGGAGGTATGTATATTTTTCTGGCCAATAGTATGATAGCAACGGCGATTAGCAGAGCTAGCAGCGCTAATGTTCTGAAATCGGATTCTGGCAATACCAAAAACTGCACAACCAGTGCCAGCTGCAACACGCTATATACGAGCAGTAAACTAACTACGATTCTAGACAGGATACTACGCACTAAGCGCGGGAACGGCAGGCTAATGACAAAGCTAGCAACCAGCAGCGGCGCAAGTAAGAATCTTATGTTTAACAGATACAGCAATGCGGCAATTATCAGTAAACCAAGCAGACCATGTAAACCCTTAAGCCGTAATAACTGTTTCATAGATCGCAATCAACTCTTTAGCTAGTTTTGGCCAGGCCATTTTTATAGCATACTCTTTGGCAAGTTTACGCTGCCGCGCGAAATCGATACGCTGCAATTCGCGAGCAATCTCATAGTACGCATAGGTCTCACAAAAAACTACAGAGCCTTCGACTTCAGCCGCACCTTCAATAAAACTTGGGGTTGGGTAAGCAATAACCGGCATGTCGTTTACAAAAGCTAGGCCGAGCGCACCCGACGAAGCGTTACCGTAATAAACGCCGTCGTACGGATATATACACACGTCACATTCCCTAACCAGCGCATTGAGCCGGCTGTCATCTTCGATATAGCCAGTAATATACACACGCTTATGCAAACCCATTGCATCAACTAGGTCTGTGATTTTATTCTCGTATGTTACCTCATCACTATCGCTTTTTACCCCACCGATCAAGGCTAGCTTATAGTTATCGGGCAAAAACTTCAGTGCTTTAACGGCGTCTGTGATATTTTTATAACGATGCAAAAAGCCAGTGACGCAAAAGATTATATCCCCCGGTTGCTTATCGAGTTTTTTGGCGATTTCATCAGATTTTGGCGGGACGGGCATATCATATACCGGATGTGGCAATTTGCGGATACGCAGCGCTTCAATTCCAAACCCTTCTAAGGATTTAGCTACCAAAGTGGTATGAACCAGGAGCAAGTCAGCCCGTTTCATCGGTTCGATATGATATTGCAGCATGCGGTTATGGTGACGCAGTTCTTTGGCATAATGCATCCAGCTGTGCGGGCCAAGGCCGCCGAGCTTAACTGGTTTCAGCTCTGGCACATTAGCTGGCGATAGGTGCACCGTTACGATAATTTTCTTGCCTGTGTCCTTGCCCACCGCGACAATTTTGGCAAACTGGTCATCCCAGTAAAGGCCGAACTCGTGCTGGATGTGTAAAATATCGTACTCTTTTAGCTCAGTTTTGAGTTCTTCCATCGCCTTATCCATTTCCTCAGGGCTCATGGCACGAGTTTGGTAGGGAGAAATATTAAAAAACTTATTGACGACCCGCTTGTCGCCAGCCATCCCGGCCAGATACTGCTCCTGGTAGCGGCCAATCCCGCAGTACGGATCCCGCAGTGTCGAGCTAAAGTGCAAGATACGGATTACGTCTTTACTCATACATTCCCCTTTATCAGTTTGGTTATTTGGTCGAATGAATCATTCCACGAAAACTGTTTGTAGTGCTTGGTCTTGCTTCGGGCGGCTTGCAACTTTTTGGGGTCAAGCCAGTGCTCGATACCAGCGAGCAGTTCGTCTGGTGAGGCTGGCGAAAAGTGCTCCACAAAACCTTCGGCCACTTCCACCATACTGCTAGTGTTGCTGCATAAACAGGGCACGCCGCGCGACACACTCTCGGCTATCGGAATTCCCCAGCCCTCATGAAAACTGGCAAGTACCGAAAACAGGCACTTGTCGTACAACCATGATAACTCCTCGTCGCTTGCATCCAAAAGGGGAATGATATTGTCTTTTATTTCCGGGTCTTTAGTCAGGAGTGCCAGCGCCATGTCCCCCAGCCAGCCTTTGCGGCCAACAATCACCAGCTTTGGCAGCTTGATATTTCGCACCTTGGCAAGTTTATACGCATAGTAATAAAGCAGGTGGTTCTTTTTAGCCTCGATAGTGCCGACACTTAAAATAAAATCATTTCCTTTGAGGCCAGAGTGTTTAAACGCTTCTTCGTGCGGGCGCTCGGTTTTTGTTACCTGCAGATCCTCGCCAAGTCGAAACACTTCAATCTTTGGCACGTGTAGTTTTTGACCCTCCAGCCACTGTGTCAGCTCGCGCTTGGTATTGTGCGAAACCGCCAACACAAGGCTAGCAGCCGGAACAATTTTACTGTTGTAGTCGGCTGGGCTAACCGCCACCGGCTCAAAAAACTGCGGGCAAACGGTCGGGCCGATGTCGTGAATAATTTGGATTAATTTAATGCCAGAGCCACGCAACTCCAGCAAATGCCGCGTAAAGCGTTCGTCCCACCACTCACCCCAAGGGATAAACAGCTGGTCATCCATGTGCCACTGGGCTACTTTGTACTGGCTAATGCGGAGGCGGATCAGCTCGCCTTCTACATGTCGTGCCAGGCGTGGGCTCAACCGGCCAGCCCGTCGCAGCACTCCTTTGGCAAGCCGTATGGTCTGTTTTTTGAGCTGGGCTGATTGTGGTTGCGGTTCAGCCGAAGGCTTCGCTGTGTCCTGGCCAGCCTTAATATAGACGATGCCGCTTCCGCGCTGGGCCATCGTCGCTAAAAAATCAACCTCGCAGAACTGCTGAATCTCCTTGACCCAGGCCACAAAAAATGTATCGGGTTGCTTCGCAAACCGCACGGCAAGTTCGTTCATAACCCGCGGAATACCGGTCAGTCGGCCCGGCCAATGGATTAACTGCGTTACATCAATATAGCGCTTTATAAGCAAAACAGTACCCCTCAACTTATAGTATCAGTATACCTGAAGCTTTTATACTGTTTCAATCTTGGGATATTGTGTACAATACCAATAGGTAAAATTTATGGCAGAAAAATCTCATTCAAAACTTGTGCGTATCGTTACTGGGCCGTTGCGCAGTGCAAAGCATTTTTATAGCCGCCCATCGCTGCGGCAACAATATCTGGAGTTAAATCATTATGTGCACGTGCTGCTCGAGGAAGTGAGCGCATTAAAAAAACAGCACGAAGAAGGACAAGCCAGCAGCAATCATCGCCTGCAGCTGCTTGATGATCGGCTCACCGACACGGTCCATCAGCTCACCATACTTGAAGAAACAAGCCATCAGCCAATCAAAAGCACCAAAGAGGAAAAAACTAGCGGGCGCTTGATGGCGCACGAGCACTTGCTGGATAAATTCTACGTCGAGTTTGAACACTGGTTCCGCGGCACCGAAGAAGAGCTAGCTAAACGACAGTCTGTGTATTTGCCCTATTTTACTGAATCGAAAATCGATTCTAAAAAATATCCAGTTGTCGATATTGGTTGTGGTAATGGCGAGTTTGTCGGCGTGCTTGGTGAACACGGCATCCGCGCCATCGGTCTGGATCTCAATAAAACGATGATTGAGCGAGTCAAAGAAAAGGGGCTCGAGGGCATTCAGGATGATGCATTAAGCTACCTGCGTACGCTGCCGAGCAGCTCTATTATGGCAATCACTGGGTTTCATATTGTTGAGCATATTCCGTTTTTAGATTTAGTGCTTGTCTTCAATGAGTGTTACCGCGTGCTGCGCCCAGGCGGTTTTGTGTTGTTTGAAACGCCAAACCCCGAGAACGTTATTGTTGGCACCTGCAATTTTTATAACGATCCATCCCATCTGCATCCCTTGCCCCCAGGATTTTTAGAGTTTGTCTTGAAAACCCGTGGTTTCCAAAAAACAGAGGTCAAACGCTTGCATCCAATCAAAAAAGACATCCAAAGCTCAGACCCACTAGCCCAAGAAATGGCCGAGCGCTTTTTCGGGCCGCAAGATTATGCGGTTATCGCGCATAAATAAGCCGCAGCCCGACCTGAGTGATTATTAGGCGAGTGTCTCCTGGCGCCGCGGAGAGGGATCGGGCAGAGTGCAACTTGGATCCCCTGCAAGGGGTCCGGCGCATGGTGTGCTCGGTTGCGCCAGAAGGCACTCGCCGGCTATTACTTCTCGACACTTACTTTAATGTCTGGCGTCGTGGGGTATGGAGTGCGCTCCTCTTTAAAGATCGAGAAACTGGTGGCATCTTCCCACCAATCGTACACATCGCCGCTGACGTCGTGCGCCGCGACGTCAACAAAATATGAGCCGTCGTTAAAAATGTTGGGCACTTCCCAGGTTACCGTTACCGACTCACCGCGACGCAACGACGGTATTTTTTGATGCAGTATTTGGGTATTCATCCCCGTTAAATGCATCGCTGTGCCGGTTTTTACCAAAAAGCCAAATACCAGCCCCTCTAGTACATCCTCCTTGGCAGTCGCTTTGCATACTAACCTGACTGGCTTCATGCCCGAAATCTTTTTCAACTCCGGCCGCACATAATCGATAGCTATTTTCTTGGAGCCCCAGCGGCCGGCCTGCTTTTCTTTGTCATCCTCGCCCGCCTCTTCTTTCATAAACATGCGGGTATAGAGCGTGGCCACTTCGTTAACGTTGCCGATTTTTACGACTTCACTTTTTTCAATCAGCATTGCGCGGTCGCAGTATTCGCGCACCGCGCTCATGTCGTGGCTCACAAAAATAACGGTTTTTTTGTCACGTCTTAGCGAGCGAAAATAGTCGAAACACTTGCGCTGAAAATCGGCATCGCCCACAGCCAATACTTCGTCGACCAACAAAATATCGGCCTCGGCCCGGGTTGCTAACGAAAAAGCCAGGCGGACTTGCATACCCGAAGAATAGTTTTTTAGCTTTTGGTCCATAAACCGTTCCAGTTCGGCAAAAGCTACAATGTCGTTGTACTGGGCGTCGATCTCCTTTTTCGAAAACCCAAGCAGTGCACCATTCAAATACACGTTCTCACGGCCGGTCAGTTCGCTATTAAATCCAACCCCTAGCTCGATAAAGGGCACCAGGCGGCCATCAGTGGTAATTTTGCCCTGGGTTGGTTGATAAATACTAGCGAGCATCTTAAGCAGCGTGCTCTTACCACTGCCGTTGCGGCCAACGATACCAAAAAACTCACCTTTTTTAACTTCGAACGAGACGTCTTTTAAGGCATGCTGGGTTTCGGCACCGCGGTCAACCTTTCGAAAAATACCGGTAAAAAGCGATTTTAGGGATTGGTTCTTTTCGTGCGGCAGTAAGAAGTTTTTATAGACTTTATCAACTTTAATTGCGGTGTCGGACATTACAGTTCCTCCGCAAAATAAGGTGAGCGCCGTCTAAAGTAGTAGCCCGCCAAGATTGCTAAAAGTACCGTCAGGCTAATCGGTAATAGGCGAATCCAGTCGTTATGATAGAGAGTGTCGATGGTATCAGTCTGGTTGGTAATCAGCACATACCGCAAATCCTGCACGATTTGCGCCACTGGGTTAAAAATTAACAGATAACCCGCGCTCCGGGCATTGGCGATTGGGTAAACAATTGGCGTGGCGTAAAAAGCCGCCTGCATAAAAACCTC
>DATLVY010000068.1:0-2167 GCA_035576845.1 Candidatus Acidiferrum sp.
TTCGAAAACTGCGGCGGCTGGATGATGCTTTTGGCCCAGGTTTTATCGTTGTTCATGTCGGTGCCGACTTTATTGATGATCTCGGTCAGCCGGTCGATGTTTGTGTCGGGTTTAACCTGAATGGTCAAATTAATCTTCGAAAAGCCGAGCGTTTTGTTAACGACCTCACCGATAGTGCCATTTGGGACAAAATGGACGTTGCCATCAAAATCGCGCAAGATGGTGGATCGCACCGTAATTTCTTCCACCACCCCTGTGGAATTGCCAAGCGTAACCGTGTCGCCAACCCGGTACTGGTTTTCGAAAATGATAAACAGACCCGAAATAAAATCTTTAATAATGGACTGCGCTCCAAAGCCAATAGCCAAACCGGCCAAACCGGCGCCAGCTAGCAACGGCCCTAGATCGATTTTTGAGACGTGCACGATGTACAAAAGCGCAGCCGTCCAGGCAACAACCTTGAGAAGCGTTCGCAAAAGCGCCACCATTGTGTCGCGCCGCTTTTTAACATCGCTCTCGTCGATATCCGATTTGCGCCTTTGCACCCCAAGGTGGACTATCGGCCGAATCAGCAGCTCCCCGAGGCCGCTTACAAAGTAAGCCGCCACAATAATGATGGCAATCTCGGCCCAAAGGTTGGCCATAAGCCACGTCCACAGCGGTTGAAAAGCCAGCACGTCCATGACTATAGTATAGCAGAAGCTTCCTCAAGCTACGCTTTCTGTATGCTAAAATCAGGGTAATATATTGTTCAAAAAGCTAAAGGTATAAAGCAGCATGGGGATTATGGGGCGCTTCTGGCGGAAAGTAAAGGTATGGCAGCTGGTGATTTTGCTGGTCATTGCCTCCGGCGTCAGTGCCGAACTGCTACGACGAAACAGCTTGCAGATGATCGTATTACGGGCGGCTGTTATCGATGCCGACACTAAGGGCGATGATGCCAAAATTACCCAAAGTTTAACTACTCTACAGCGGTTTGTAACCAGTCACATGAACACAAGCATGGGCAGTAACGGGGTATCACTACAAAAGACCTACCAGACTGCTTACGAAAAAGCAGTGCAGCAAGGGGTTCAAGGTGATACTCAGGGGCATGCACTATACAACCAAGCTGATGCGGCTTGTCAGCCTATATTTCGGCAGACCCATCGCTTCCCAGATTACACCCAGTGTGTGGCCAGCAAGCTTGCCAACCTTGCCAGCCATGACCCGCTCAATGATGTAAAAGCCCCATCAGTTGACTTATACCGATATAATTTTGTTTCGCCACTGTGGACTCCGGACGCAGCGGGGCTGTCGCTGATAGTCGTGGCTATTCTATCTCTGTTGCTGCTGTGGAAAATTATTGCAGTAATCGCCTATAGGCTTCTCTGGTGGCTGCATAGTAAGCATAAAAAGTTAGCATAAGGATTGACAAGGGGTTGCCTGCAAGCGTATCTTAAAGACACGTAAGCAATTAAAAAGAGGAGAATCTCTAGTATGGCAGCGAAAGCTTTCGAGTATAAAAATTCTAAAGGAACAACTTACTACTTGCATGGACAGTTGGTGACCTTACGTGGTGGCAAAAAGCAACAGATTTACTACTTCCGCAAGGAAGTGCGCGACACTGACGCCGTGGCAGAACTGCCAGCCGGCTACTCGGTGCAAGAAAACCCGCGCAACGGTTTCTTGACACTGAAACGCACCAGCAAGTAATAACGATACGCAAAAGGTTGAGGCCCGGGTACTTAGTGTCCGGGCCTCTTCCTTTTGCCAAAGAGTGGCACAATCTGGTACAGTGGTTAAGATGAAAAACGATTTTATTTTGACAGTCAAAGACCTGCGCAAGGTTTATGGCGACAAGGTTGCGGTTGATGGTATCTCGTTCGAGGTCAAACGCGGCGAGGTGTTTGGCATTTTAGGACCCAATGGCGCGGGCAAGACCACCACGCTCGAGATGATTGAAGCGCTGCGGCCGATCGACGGCGGCTCGGCGACCATTGACGGCATCGATGTTGCCAGCAATCCCTATCAAATCCGTTCGATTATCGGTGTGCAGCCGCAGTCGCCGGCATTTCAGGACAAAACAAAATTGACCGAGCTGATTGAGCTGTTCGCGGCCGCTTACGGCGAGCGGGTGAATGTGCAGGAGTTCCTGGCTGATGTCGACCTCGAAGAAAAAGCCAGT
>DATLVY010000069.1:0-43440 GCA_035576845.1 Candidatus Acidiferrum sp.
GACGCTGTCGGGTCAGGTGCACGGTGAAGTGAAGAAACATTTTCCGGGCAAGATATTTTCGACCGTTATCCCGCGCAACGTGCGCCTGGCCGAAGCACCGAGCCACGGCGTGCCGGTCGGCGCTTACGATAAGTGGTCGAAAGGTGCCCGGGCTTACAAAGATTTAGCCAAAGAAGTGATGAAACGTATTGAGGAGGCAAACAATGGCAATTAAAAAAGGATTGGGCCGCGGTTTTGACACGTTAATTCCAACGCAGATTTTAGAGGACGAGTTTGACCCGACGCTTGCACAAGATGAACAAATTTCGCAGCTACGTCACCTAAAAGTTGACGATGTGGTGCCCAACGAGGATCAGCCGCGACGGCATTTTGACGAAACGGCCTTGAATGAACTGGCTGCCTCGATTAAAGAACACGGCGTTGTACAGCCGATTGTAGTGGTGCCAAAAGGCGAGCGGTTTGAGATTGTAGCAGGGGAGCGGCGCTGGCGGGCTTCAAAACTAGCGGGCATCGACAAAATTCCGGCACTGGTACGCACGCTAACCGACCAGCATAAACTGGAATTATCGTTGATCGAGAACCTACAACGCCAAGACTTAAATGCGCTCGAAACCGCCACAGCCTATCTGAAATTAAATCAGCAGTTCAACATGGGCTACGAGGAGATTGGCCAGCGGGTCGGCGGCAAGGCCTACAGCACTATTGGCAATACCTTGCGCTTGCTGGGTTTGCCCAAGCAGGCCAAGCACGCGCTGGTTGAGGGTAAAATTACCGAAGGCCATGCTCGCCAGATTTTAGCCATGCGCGAGCTGCCCGAGCAACTCAAATTGCTCAATCTCATCATTAAAAACGACTGGCCGGTGCGTAAAACCGAGCAATATGTGATTGGTTTTAAAGAGGGTAAAAAAGATCACGCCGCCGGAGCCGCTAAAATCCAAACTGAGAACAACCAAACTAAGGCCATTGGCCAGCGGCTGAACGCCGATGTCAGCATCAAAAGCACCGCCAAGGGTGGTAAACTGATGATTACTTTCCGCGATCAAAAAGATTTCGAACGGATTACTGAATTACTACTTGGGTAAATGCTGAATATTAAGCTTAAGTTTGGACGGCGTCAAAATAGTCACCGCCATATTGGTAGTGCCAAATCGCCTGTTGACACGTTTCAAAAAGTGGATTAGGCAACTCGTCGAGTTTATGCCATTGCCAAGCCTCTGCCTTATCGGGTTCTAAAAGTGTCGGTTCGCCAGCTTGCCAATCAGCAACAAGGGCCAGATGTACGTAATGCTTTGGTGCATATTCGGTTAAGTTGCGTACGAATTGGAAGCGGATATTTGTTATTTCGATGCCACATTCTTCGCGTGTCTCACGACGGGCACAGGCTGCAAAAGATTCCATATATTCTAAATGACCTCCCGGAAAGGCATATTGGCCAGCGCCATGTGAACCTCGACGTTTAGTAAGGAGCACTTTACCATCTTTAACAACCATCACACCAACGCCAACACTCGGTTTTTGTGGTGCCATTAAAACATCGTCCAAGCACTGAATGGAAAGACGCGGAGCACGAGCCGACCCTGAATCGCCTCAAGAGGTACGGGGCCAAAAAAGCGTGAGTCGTACGAGCCATTGGGTGTGCGATTGTCACCAAGTACGTATATCATATTCGCCGGGACGGTGGCACTGAACGGGACATCCATATCGGTCGGCGCGAGGCTAAGGCCAAGTTTTTTATCGACATCAAAGCCACCCGGGTATTGCTTATTGGTAATGGTTACGACACCATTTTGAATGGTAATTGTATCGCCAGGCAGCCCGATAACCCGTTTAATAAGCTGCTCGTTTTGGCCGTTGGAATCTTTGAGTGTGCTGACAAACGTGACCACATCACCTCTGTTTGGCAGATATGGTTTATGCTCTATTGCATCAATAGTTTTCGTGGTCTTGTCGACAATTAAACGGTCGTTATTCTGCAGCGTGGGAACCATACTAGTGCCGTCAACGTAGTACGCCTGAAAAATAAACTGGTTAATAAGTAAAGCTGCAATTGCAACGGTGCCTACAAAAATAATAAAAGATATAAAGCTGCGTATACTATGCAGCACGGTTCGCGCTCCGTCATGCAGCGCTGCTGAACGCAAAATAGCGTCTGCACTTGGCTGCGGTGGCGTGACGTTAGAGTTATTTGCCGTAGGCGGGGGAGGGGTAGGCGTGGATATGTTGGCTCCCGACACATCTGTTGTAGACGAGTGCTGTGGAGCTGGTTGTTGTGCTACTTCATCTTGTGGAAGTTCGCTTGGTGATGGTTGTGGTGATTGATCCATAAGGTAATGATATACGAAACTGTCTGGCTGGTACAGCCGGACTTGAGTTGCTCGTCGCCAAAGGCTGCCTACGTTATACTAGTAGCAACCATGAGCATTTGGCAAAATAAAAAAGAGGACGGTCTATTTATTAGGCGTCACCAGTCGTACGGTGCGCGCAAAATTCTTAATAGTACCGAAGCCCCCGATACGTACGTGCATCGTGATGATGTGGCCCCGCGGTTGGCCCCACGGTCAGGTTCTCACGTTTTGTTGTCCGCGGATGAAGATCGTCGCGTCGCTAATAAAGAAATTATTCGGCCTAAAGCTCGGCAGCCAAAAAAGCGGAGATTATTCCTTGTCGTAGTGCTGTTTTTGGCGGGTTTAGTTATTCTGCGAGTTGCGTTATAGGCCAAATTTACCAGGTCTGTCAGGCGTGCTATACTAAAAATGATTATGAGCTTTATACGGAGTACGCGTCTACACCAGTACAAGGTCGGTGAGGCCGCTTACATATCTATCAATGCTTTGCTGCCCATAGCGCTACTGTTGCTCACGAACGGGTTTAATTCACTGTACCCGGCGTTAGCATTAGTTTTACTCAGCAAATGGCGAATTATAGCGCTGCGGCCGCGATTTTGGTGGATGAGCATTAAAGCGAACGCCGTTGATTTATTGTTTGGCATTAGTATTGCCATCTTATTATCCATGCTGCACTCACCGACGCCGCAGCTTGTGGCCCAGGTTGTTGTTGTGCTCTGCTATGAGGTTTGGCTGTTGTATTTAAAACCACGATCCGATACGCTCTCGGTTATTCTACAAGCTGGAATTGCTCAATTCCTGGCGCTGGTCGTGCTGTTTAACCTATCGGCCGATCTGAATGATTTCTTGGTGCTGCTGGGGTGCTGGGTAATTGGCTATTCTGCTGCACGTCACGTGCTCGGAGTTTATAACGAGGAGTTGATTGATTTATTGAGTAGTTTTTGGGCTTTATTGCTCGCGCAATTTGGCTGGCTTTTATATCACTGGACGCTGGCGTACGATATTGGTTTGACCATCAAAATTCCTCAAATCGCACTTCTTATATTGGTGCTATCGTTTACCTTAACGCGACTATATGCGGCGGCTAAAAACGACCAATTAAAAGACATAGCTGTGCGGTTATCAGCACTATTTTCGGTTGGGTTACTACTAGTTATTATCATTTTTTCACACTGGGATGTCACGATTTAAGCTCTTTATCAGCCGGCCGGCCTAAACTTTGCACAGTAAGGAGCCTATTGCATGTTGGAATCCGAAAAAGAACTGCCAATAACAGAGGAGTCAAAGGTAGCAACAATTGAAGTTGGCGTACCGCATCCGGTAATAAAAAAATATAATTTTGGACCAAGCCTCAAGGTATTTGGTATTGTGTGTCTTTGTGTTGCAAGTAGTGCAATAACTGCATGGTTACTGCTGTTGTCTGGCTATGTAAAGCCAAATGTTGCACAAACAATTGCTGATAATCGCCAGAAAATTGTCATGCAGCAAGGAGATGTTATCTCGACGGTGTTTAAGCAAGTGAGCCCCAGCACGGTAGCCATCACCACGCAGGCTAGTTTAAACAATGGTTTTTTCGGCACAACAACCGAGCAGGGTGCTGGTAGCGGTATTGTTATATCGGCCGATGGATATATTCTGACCAATAAGCATGTGGTGCCGGACGGGACGTCGCAAGTCACCGTGGTCTTATCTGATGGCCGTCAATTTACTAATGTATCGGTGGTTGGACGTGACCCTTCTAATGATATTGCCTTTTTAAAGATTCAAGGTGTTAATAATTTAACCCCAGCCACGATTGGCGACTCAAGTAAAGTGGCACCGGGGCAGAGTGTAGTTGCGATCGGGAATGCTTTGGGTCAGTTTCGTAACAGTGTGACGTCGGGCATTATCTCGGGTATAGGGCGGCCGGTGGCTGCGTCTGATGATAGCGGCGGGTCGGAACAGTTAGAAGATCTTTTCCAAACTGATGCAGCCATTAACCCTGGTAATTCTGGCGGTCCACTGGTTGATCTGACGGGCCAGGTTATAGGTATTAATACGGCTGTTGCCCAGGATGGCCAGAGTATCGGCTTTGCCATACCGATTAACGATGCCAAAAGCGTTATTAGTAGCATTATTAAACAGGGCAAAATTGTTAAAGCCTACCTCGGTTTGCGTTACATAGATTTGACCCAAGAAACCGCCGCGCAGCTGCACATTACCACTACTACGGGTGTTTATGTAACGGGGGACGCCAACGATCCAGCCGTGGTTCCGGGCGGCCCGGCAGACAAAGCTGGCTTGCAAAATCACGACATTATTACTAAAGTCAACGGCCGAGCACTCAGCAATAGCTTTAGTTTGGCGGCTGCTATTGCTCAGTTTAATCCTGGCGACAGTGCAACGTTAACGATACTTCGGGGCTCTAAAGAGCAAGCATTGAATGTAACTTTTGGCAGCTACCCGGGCCTTTAAGCTTGACGCTGTAAAACAAGCGCAAAACCTTGCTGCCTGGTTACTTTATAGATATTTGCCACATTTTTAATAATGGTTTGGTGTTGCCGCGGATCGGCTTCCAGCAGTAAATACCCCTGTTGGACCAGCTGCGAACTGCTTTGGCTAAGCAGCTGGTTGATGAATTGTAGTCCCTGGTCTGGTGCAAACAGTGCGTGAGCTGGCTCAAAATTAGTCTCGGGCGAACGCTCCCATTTTTTTGCGACATACGGCAGGTTAGCAATTATAAAAGAAAAAGGGCCGTGTGATTTGTTAACTAATAAGTTTTGTTGGTAAAACGTAATGGCGGCACCTAATCGGGCGGCATTCTGCTTGGCAATTGCCAGGGCTGGTTGGCTTATATCAGATGCATATACGCTCAGTTCTGGCATTTCTAGCTTGGCGGTGATGGCAATACAGCCCGAGCCGGTGCCAATATCCACCAGCGTATCGCCCGATTTTTTGGATAGCCCTGCGAGTAACTCAATCAGCGTTTCGGTTTCGGGGCGGGGGATAAGGACATCAGGGGTAACGATAAACTCCCGGCGGTAAAATTCTTGCGTGCCGCGAATGTAGGCCAACGGCTCGCGTTTAATACGGCGGATAAGTTTTTGATCCAGCTCTTGCAGTTGGCTGGTGGATAGAGCAGCCTTGGCATGGGCAAGCAGCCATGTTTTGTCCCGCGCAAGTTCGTCGGCCAGGAGAAGCAGGCTGTCCAGGCGAGCCGACAAAACACCAGCTGCGCGGAGCTGTTTGGTGGCATCATCGAGCCAGTCCTGAATACTCATACGTTAGTGCCGGCAGCTATCAGTTCGCGCTCGTAGGCTTGCAGGTGCTCAATAATATCGTCAATCTCGCCGGCCATTGCCACCGGAATGTTGCTGCGGCTGTAGCCAATGCGGTGGTCGGTAATGCGATCTTGCGGGAAGTTATACGTACGGATTTTTTCGCTGCGGTCACCCGAGCCGATGAGGCTGCGCCGCTCGCTGGCTAGCTTTTGTTGCTCGGCCTCTAGTTTCATAGCCAGTAAACGGCTGCGCAACACTTTCAGCGCCTTATCTTTATTTTTAATCTGAGACTTTTCGTCTTGGCAAATAACGACTAGGCCAGTAGGCAAATGGGTGATGCGCACGGCTGAATCGGTGGTGTTAACACTTTGGCCGCCATTGCCTCCAGAGCGGAAAACATCAATACGCAGGTCATTCGGGTTGATGACCACATCAGTTTCCTCGGCTTCGGGCAGCACTGCCACCGTCACGGTGGAGGTGTGGATGCGTCCTTGGCTCTCGGTGGCCGGCACGCGCTGCACGCGATGAACGCCGGACTCAAACTTCAAGGCCCGATACGCTGCTTCGCCTTTGACGCTAAAAATAACTTCCTTATAGCCGCCAACATCGGATGGGCTCTCGCTTATCAACTCGGTTTTAAAGTGGTGGTTTTCGGCCCAGCGCAGATACATGCGCATTAGTTCGGCTGCAAATAACGAAGCCTCGTCGCCACCGGCGCCCGCACGGATTTCCATAATAATGTTTTTGTCGTCGTTGGGATCTTTTGGCGTAAGCATCACAAACAGCTGCTCGTCGAGTGTACTTGCTCGCCGCTCAAGATCTGGAATTTCGGCTTTTGCTAAGTCGGCTAGATCCGTGTCGGGATCTTCGGCTAACTGTTGCGCCTCCGCCAGCTGGCTGGCAATTGCCGCTTGTTGCCGTGCCAAACTGATAATAGTCTCTAGTTCGTGCGCACGCCTGGTCTTCTTGGTAAAATCAGGGTCAGTATAGGCATCGGGTCGCGCTAAAAAATTCTGCAACTCCAGCGATTCGTGTTCTAAAGCTTGTTCGTCGAGTTGAATCCGTGCCATCAATGCTCCCTCCGCGGTAGGCCGCCCGCCTGCAGTTACTGTGCTTGTTCGTCGGCTTGCTTGGCTGTTTTTTCAGATTGTGTTTTTGGGCTAGTCTGAGTCTTTTTGGCGCTAGCAGCGGCCAGGGCGGCACGGCGATCTTGGCTCGCTTTCATACGCGCAGCGAAGCGGTCAACGCGGCCTTCAGTGTCAACTAGCTTTTCCTGGCCGGTAAAAAACGGGTGAGAAGCGCTGGAAATATGCACCTTAATCAGTGGGTACTCGTTGCCATCTTCCCATTTAATTTTTTCGTCGCTCTTGGCCGTTGATTTGGTCAAAAAAGCAAACCCAGCAGGCTCATCCTGAAACACAACCGGGCGGTAATCGGTGGGGTGTAGTTCTTTTTTCATAATTACTTGCAATTGTATCTGTTTTTTAATAAAAAGTCAAAGCCCCGGAGGGCTTTGCGGTTAAATTTTTTGATAATGCTAAATGGTTGTGGGGCAAGAGGTTCTTAATCTCTTGCCCCGGTGAACTCCTTTCTACTAATAGTCAACTTCGCCGTCGGGGAGCCAGACGCCGACTGTCTGGGCAATAAGCTCGGCATCGTCCAGGGTGGCGCCCTTTATTATCATGTGGTAGCCAGCTAGCCAAGGGCTATAGTATAAGCCTTGCAGGATGGACGAGGAATCGTCGCTTGTCCCGTGCAGAACCATCAGGAAGTAGCCCGGCAACTTGACGGTCACTGGCCCGTTGAATATGTAAATATTCAAATTATCGCCAGCGGATATGCCATGATTGTCAATGTCTGGATTCCGGAGAATGTAGTCTCCAGGATCGGCAGAAGGCCACTGCCTCCCAAGGGCATACCAGCCCCGGCTGGGATCGTAAGCTGCTTTGTCTCCCAGGGTCACCATTATGACGACGGTGATTTTGGATTTGCAGACGAGCGTGATCCCGGATGAGCTATTGGAATTGTTGGGGGAACCGGCAGTGCTAGTGCTAAGAACCGGTGCCTGCGACTGTGCGCAGCCGTTGATGGCGTTACCGATGCCGTCAAGGGGATTGGCGCCGATTAAGGACGACAGTGGTCGGATTTGGGCGTGCCTAACGAAACTTGCGTTTGGCGACGAGTTATTCTTGAACTCGCCGGAACAAGTTAGGACGGTACTGCCCAGCTGCACGCTATTCGGTGGCAAATCGATGGTCGACGAGCTTGACGTGTCAGAGGAAGCCGCAGGGCCGACGAAAGGAGCGGGCCGCAGCAGAGCAATCGCGCCGACGATGAGCCCCGTACAGAGCATAAGCACTGCAACCACCATTACAAGCTCGCCTAGGCACGAGTCCCAGAAGCTTTGGCGTGTTGGCTGCCAAGTAGAGTTGGAAGGTGTGTCTGTGTAGGGTGTCTTCTCTGCTGGCTTTGGCAGCGGCAAGTTTTCCTCGCGCAGAAAATATTTCCCGCACGAGATGTCGGCACGATTTGCCAGTGAGATGAATGGATCTCTCATAAGTCTCCTCTTTCGCGAGAACTACTGTACTAGTAGTGGTTCAACATAACATATATTGTCAGGAGTCCAATCTAGCCGAAGCTAGGTCTTTACAAATTATACAACTTTTATACTTTAAGTCAATAATAGATTGTAAAAAAATGTGCGCCTCACGTAGGGTATTTGTATATCTGGTGACAAGTGATATAATACCCGAAGAGTATAACTAACGAATCACCCCGACCGATCAAATCCTCCCTGTTATCAGGGCAAACGGGCGGGGGAAGAGAAAGGATTTCATGTCTGTAGAAGTAGATATCAAAGCATTACTTGCGGCCGGTTCGCATTTTGGCCACAAAACCAGCCGTTGGCACCCGAAGATGGCGCCGTATATCCATTCGCGCCGCGAAGGGGTGCACATTATTGATTTGACCAAAACGGTTGAGGGCCTTGATAAAGCGCTGCCGTTTATGACTCAGTTGGTGGCTAACGGGCGGCAAATTTTGTTTGTCAGCACCAAGCGCCAGGTTAAAGATCTCGTACAAGCTGCTGCCGAAGACGTTAAGATGCCCTTTATGACCGAGCGCTGGATTGGCGGCATGCTCACTAATGTGCGCACCATTGGCGATCGCATTAAACGCCTCAAAAACCTCGAGGCGCGCATGGAAAGCGGTGAGCTGGCCAAACGCTATAACAAGCTGGAAGTGCAACGTTTCCAAGAAGAAATTGACGCCCTCAACACTCGTTACGGCGGCATTAAAGATATGAACGGTCTGCCCGGTGCGCTATTTGTAGCCGATGTGGTGCATGACGCTATTGCGGTTCGCGAGGCTAACCGCTTGGGCATTCCGGTGGTCGCAATTGTTGATACTAATGCTGACCCTAGCGTGGTTAGTTATGTTATCCCTGCCAATGACGACGCCATTAAAAGCGTGCAACTCCTGTGTGATTATGTAAAACAGGCAATTACCGAGGGTGCTGCTGCTCGCAAAGCCGAAGCTGCTCCGGAGGCCAAATAATGGCTGATATCTCGCTCGAGCAAGTTAAAAAACTCAAAGAGCTGACGGGCGTTGGCCTGACCGATGCCAAACAGGCCCTAACTGAAGCTAATGGTGATTTCGACCAAGCCTTGAGCGCCATGCGCAAAAAAGGCCTGACCCGCGCCGAGAAAAAAGGTGAGCGCGAAGCTCGCCAAGGTCTGGTGGATAGCTATGTGCACAGCGGCCGCATTGGAGTAATTGTTGAGGTTAACTGCGAGACGGATTTTGTGGCTCGCACCGATGACTTCAAAGCTTTGGTTCACGATATTGCCATGCACATTGCCGCCTCGGCACCGGATTACATTAATATTGATGACATTCCGGCTGAAATACGCGCCGAAAAAGCTGCAGAATTTAGCGAAAAAGCCAAGAATGATGGAAAACCCGAGGCCATGATTGCGCAAATTGTCGAAGGCATGCTTAAAAAACATTTTGCCGAGAAATGCTTGCTCGAGCAGCCATTCATCAAAAACCCCGACCAAACAGTGGGTGAATTGGTGAAAGAAAACGTTGCGCGCCTAGGCGAAAACATCGTGGTGCGCCAGATGGGGCGCATCGAGCTTGGCGTCAGCGTATAATTTACTTAGTTGCCTAAAAGTAAATTTTAGTATATATTACATATAAGACCACCGTCCGGGTGGTTTTGTATTGTGCCTCGATAATGATTGGAGTTGTGATGAGGCTACATTCTTTAAAATGCCCGATCCTTGTCTTTGTTGTACTGGTCTTGGTGCTTTCGATTGTCTCGGCTTGTGGCGTCTCTACCGCACCACGGCCGCTTAATTCTTCCTTCGGAATCGCCTACGGTGGACCACTATTCGTCGATAAGCAAGGTAGCGACCTTACTACCTACCTCGATGATGTTCGAACCTTCGGAGGGGCTAATCTGCGCTTTGACCTAGAATGGCGCCAGATACAGCCGAACGGCCCCAGTACCTATGATTGGAGTCTGCTGGATGTGCTGGTGAAACAAGCTGGCAGCCGTGGGCTCAGCCTCTTGCCAATCATCGATTTTCCGCCCAAGTGGGCAGTAGCTTCCGGTAACTGTCCAGGCGATGTTTCCTGCGTTGCTGCTCCGGAGGCGTACGGTACTTTTGTGAAAGCAGTTGTTCAGCACTATGGCAATACCTTCAGCGTTTTGGAATTTGGCAACGAGCCTAATACCAAAAATTCGTGGTATCCCAAGCCTGATCCTGCGACGTACGTTGCTGCATTGACTGCTGTGCATGATGCTCTCGCCGGTACCGGTATGGCGTTAATGAGTGGCGGGCTTTCGCCAGCAGTTAACGAAGCAGATGGGAGTGCTATTGACCCGCGTGACTATATGATGGATCTTTACAAGCGGGGTGCGACCAAGCTGCTTAAGTATATGGCCTGGCATCCCTACTCGTTCCCGGATCTGCCTTCAACTCAAGACGCCTGGAACTCGTTCCAGGAGATGGAAGGTATGCAAGCGGCGGTGACTGCGGCTGGTTACGCTTACGTACCCATTATGATCACCGAGGAAGGTGCGCCGACCTGTGGTTCTGGACGTAGGCTTGACGCAGTGGGTCAACCAAACATCAGCGATGGCAAAGACGGCGATTACATGTCGCCTCAAGGTCAGGCCGATATTCTGGTGGATGCGGTCAACCGGTATCGCGCCGACGTAAAAAGTGGCATTCTCGGTGGTCCGCTGTTCTTCTTTACCTTGCATGATAGAAATAGCCAGGTTGGCAGTACTAGCGAGAATTGTTTTGGCCTGCGGCCGAGTGGCTCGAACGGTACCAAACCATCCTTTGATCAGCTACAGCCGATTATCAATCAGGCTGCCTAGTATCGTACATCGAAACAACGAGACCCTAGCTTTAAAAAAGCTGGGGTCTTTGCTTTTTGTGCGCACAGGGGTAGCTCGCAGCCGACTGATAGCTTATACTTAATAGAGTAAAAGGGAATTATTCCAACAATGTTCGATACTAAACCATTCGAGGCACGTATGCAGCAGGCGTTTGCCCATTTTGAAGACGAGCTAAAAAAAATCCGTACCGGCCGAGCGCACCCGAGTATGCTTGATAGTGTGCAAGTTGAAGCTTACGGAACCAAAATGCCGCTAAACCAACTTGGCAACACTGTCGCTGTCGAAGCCCAGCTATTGCAAATTACCCCGTTTGATCAGACAAATATTAAAAACATTGCCTCGGCAATTCGTGACGATCAGGCACTGGGCTTAAACCCAAGCGATGACGGGCGAGTGGTGCGCGTGCCGATCCCTGCTTTAACTACCGAACGCAGGGCCCAAATCGCCAAGCAGTTAGGCGAAAAGGCCGAGGATTGCCGAATTGCTCTGCGCAATGTGCGCCACGACGCCCTGAAAGAGGCCAAAGCTAAAAAGGACGCCAAAGAGATTAGCGAAGATGATATGAAGCGAGCCGAAAAAAATCTAGATCAGCTGATAACTGGTTTTCAAACCAGGCTTGAATCCGCAGCCCGGCTTAAAGAAACCGAAATTATGACCCTGTAATGGCCGTTGTTTATTTGATCATTGGGATCCTGCTGTTTGTTAGCTTAATTGTGCTCCATGAAGCGGGCCATGCTTATGCCGCCCGCCGAAACGGTGTTGAGTTAGAGGAATTCGGCATAGGTTTTCCGCCTAAATTTTGGAGTAAACGTTTAAAAAACGGGACTCTTTTTAGTCTGAATATCCTACCAATTGGTGGATTTGTCCGAATGAAAGGGGAACACGATTCGGCTACCGGCAAGGGAACGTACGGTGGTGCTACGCTTTGGGCAAAGGTACAGATACTCCTAGCCGGTGTGGTGGTTAACTGGCTGGTAGCTGTAGTTATATTTGCAATACTTGCCTTGGTTGGCTTGCCGCAACTGTTCCCAGATCAGTTTACCGTTGCAAGTGATACAACAATCGCCGAACAAAAAGTTGTTGCAGCTGAAATTATTCCCAGTTCGCCAGCCGCAAGGGCGGGCATAAAGCCAGAGGACTATATCGTATCGCTGAACGGCGAGGCTATACGGAGCGCCGCCCAACTTGCAGCCTTAACCAAAAGTGACGCCGGGCGCGTAGTGGGGATTGTCACTAATCGGGGTGGTGAAAACAGATCAAGTAGTGTGCTGCTGAACCAAACCGCAAAACCCGGACAAGGCTATGCGGGTATCGCTATGGGCGAAACAGTCACGCGGCGGTCGACTTGGTCGGCACCTTTGGTGGGTGTTGGCGTAACCATTCAGTTTACCGGCGCAACCTTCTCTGGTTTAGGAGGATTACTCAAACAGCTGTTTGTTGGGCAATTTCAAGCTGCCGGGCAACAAGTGGCCGGGCCGGTTGGTATCTTTAGTATTCTACAACAGAGCAGCCAAGTCGGTTTTGGGTCGGTGTTATTTTTAATCGGCATCATATCACTAACCCTTGCCGTGATGAACTGTTTACCAATACCAGCACTCGACGGAGGCCGCCTGGCAATAACCTTGATAACCCATGCTATTAAGCGGCCGCTAAACAAAAGACGCGAGGAGTCAATTCAGGCCGCTGGCTTTGCTTTTTTGTTACTATTAATCATTGTGGTAACGGTTGCCGATGTTGGAAAAATTACCGGTAAGTAAATATATACAAGGATTCCGCACTAAACTAGGCGGAAGCTGGGGAGTCGTGAGCGGCACGATCTGGGCGGCTCTGGCTTTTATCGTACCCCAGTATATCGTTGTTGCACTGGTGCCGCTTGTTACAAAACTACATGTTAGTGACGATGCCAAGCTATTTGTATTGCAGGCGCTTGTCGAACTGCTAACACTGGGTATTATTCTGGCGGTAATCTATTTGTATAAAGCGCGTTTTTCGTCAATAGGCCTAACCGAAGACATCCCGGCGGCTACTGTGGGCCTAGCCGTGGCGGCTCTTCCGATCTACATTGTTATCTCGTATGTCGTGGCTCATGTTTTGGCAGCACTGGTACCGGGCATTGACCTCAATGCCCGTCAAAATATCGGTTACCGGGCAGGTGGCTTAGCTGAGATGGTGCTAATATTTATCGCGCTGGTCATCATACCGCCAGTAGTCGAGGAAATCTTGTTTCGGGGATTTTTATACACGGCTTACCGCAAGCGTTTTGGATTTGTAACAGCGTCCGTTTTTATTAGTTTTTTATTTGCCGCCGCGCACGCCCCCATCGCGGTAAGTATTGATGTTTTCATCCTCAGCCTCTTTTTATGCTATCTGCGCGAAAAAACCAGCCGCCTGTGGCCTTCAATATTACTGCACTCTTTAAAAAACTTGGTGGCTTTTGTCGTTTTGTTTATAATGAAGTAGTAATTGCTATGAATAAAAGACAAAGTCAAATTCTTCCGACCCACATCCCGGCCCCGCGGCCGTAATTTCTTGTATCCAAAACAGCTATTAATTTGACGAGGAACATAACTAATGAAAGTTTCACAATTATTCGGGCGGGCATCTAAAACCGAAGGTTCAGACTATAAAATCGACTCACATCGCTTGCTAACACAAGCGGGGTTTATTCGCGAATCAACAGCAGGGCGTTACTACTTGCTGCCATTGGGCGCAAAGGTGCACGAAAAAATTATCCAGATTGTGCGTAAACATATGGACGGCGCCGATGCGCAGGAAGTGCTGATGCCAGTGTTGCACCCTCTGGAGCTATGGCAAGAAACAAACCGCACGACGACAACTGGCTTTGAGCTGATGAAAATCACCGACCGGCGCGATGCCAAGTTTGCACTAGGCGGAACTGCCGAAGAAATGGCAGTCGATTTGGTGCGCAAATTTAACATTAGCTATAAAGACTTGCCGTTTAATATTTACCAATTCTCGATGAAATTCCGCGACGAAATGCGGGCACGCGGCGGATTGCTCAGGGTGCGCGAGTTTATTATGAAAGACGCCTATAGTTTTAGCACTGAAGAGCAATTTAAGCATATCTATCAAAGTATGCGGGATGTATACGTGGCGATTTATAAAGAACTAGGCTTGGCCGTTGATGTTGTTGCAGCCGATAACGGCTACATTGGTGGCGAATACTGCCACGAGATGATTATGCAGAGCGAGGCAGGCGAGAGCCGTTATTTTGTTGAAGAAGGTAGCGACTATGCTGCCCACGAAGATGTCGCGCTCTTTAAAATCGATAATAAAAACCTCGACGACCCGCTGCGCGATGCTCAAGAGGTTGAAGCGGTTCGCAATGGTTCTATGGAAGACGGCGTGGCACTTCACAAGATGCCCCTCTGGCAACAGATTAAAGACGTGCTGTATTATGATGAAGCTACAAAAAAATACGTGCTGGCGATTATCCGCGGCGACCTTGATGTTAACGAAACCAAACTAACGCACATTGCTAATGCTTGGAATCTGCGCATGGCTACCAACGACGAGGTGCGTGAAGATCTCGGCAGCGAGCCAGGCTTTATTTCCCCTGTTAATTTCCCCGAAACAAGTAAAAGCGGTAAACCGGTGGTCATTGTGGCCGACAACTCACTGCGTACGATCCGCAATGCCTACGGCGGGGCAAACAAAAAGCACCGCGATATGCTCAATCTGAATATCGACCGAGATTATAAGGCGCAGCTTGAAGGCGATATCGCTATGGCTCAAGCAGGATACTTTGGCCCAAATGGCGGTAAACTGGTCGAAAAACGCGGTATCGAGGTCGGAAATATTTTCCAGCTCGGTTACCATTACACCAATTTAATGCACGATGCCGAATTTACCGATGAAGCCGGCAAGCGTCAAAAATACTACATGGGCTGCTATGGGATAGGTATTGGCCGGACATTGGCAGCAATCGTCGAGGCGTGTCACGATGAGCACGGTATTATTTGGCCTGAAAATATTGCTCCATACAAAGTGTACATAGCGCGACTTGGTGACAGCGAGCAGGTGATTCGGCAAGCTGATGAGTTGTATGCCGAGCTTCAAAAGCAGCATATTGATGTTTTATATGACGACCGTGATATTAGGGCTGGCGAAAAATTTGCTGACGCAGATCTGCTTGGTATTCCACATCGTATCGTGGTAAGTGATAGGACGGTCACTGGCGGTAAGTTTGAATATAAACAACGCGCTTCAAAGGAATCGGAGCTGTGCGATATGCAAAAAGTGCTTGCCAAACTAGGGTAGGTGTGTGCTATACTAATATTCCAATGAGTAGCCACTACTCTTGAGGCGAACTACCACTGACACATAAAACCTAATCTAAAAGACAATCGGACTGACGATAGTAAACTGAAAGAGAGATCTAATTATGAAGAAAAAATACCAGCTCACACCAAAAGGAAAAGAGGAGTTAGAAGCGGAGCTTATAGCCCTAAAGGCGCGCCGCGGCGAAATCGCCGAGCGTATTGCTGATGCTCGCGACTTGGGTGACTTATCCGAGAACGCCCAATACGATACCGCCCGCGATGAACAGGGTCAGGTCGAAAGCCGCATCAGCGAAATTCAGAAAATTTTGCTTAATGCCTCGATTATTAAACCAAAAAACAGCAAGCTTATCGCCATTGGCCATACAGTCGAAATCGAAGCCGAAAACGGTAAGAAAATAGAGTACACTTTGGTCGGGTCAGTTGAAGCCAACCCGCTTGAAGGGCGCATTTCTGACGAGTCGCCGATCGGCCAAGCCTTGATTGGCCAAGAGGTTGGTGCCAAGATTGTCATCAAAACACCAAAAGGCGACAATAGTTACACCATCGTAGCGATTAAATAGACCAAGATTTTGGCGGGGGATTGGGCTAGTTTAGTTCCACTTTGTCCTCAGATACGGTAAAATCAAGATATGGCAACACTACAAGAACTGCGCGGCGAGCGGCTGCGTAAACTCGGCGAGCTGAAAGAACTGGGCGTTAACCCATATCCAGCAACTACCAAACGGACGCACACGGCGGCCGAGGTTGTGAAGCAGTTTGAACAACTCCAGGAGCAAGCCGTTACGGTGGCTGGCCGCATTACCAATATCCGCAAGTTTGGCAAAATTGCCTTTGTGGTAGTTAAAGATGCCAGCAATACGTTGCAACTTTTTTTGAAAGCTGACCAGATGGTGGGCTTAGTTGCCGGCGAGAGCCAACTGGGCTTTGATCAACTGCCCTTGCTCGATAGTGGTGATTTTATTGAAGCCAGCGGAACGGTTATTAAAACTCAAACTGGCGAGATCTCGATTGAAGTTCACGCCCTGCGCTTGCTAACCAAAAGCCTGCGCCCAATGCCCACAACTCATGATGGCTTTACCAACAAAGAAGAACGACTACGCCGGCGCTACATTGACCTCAACGTTAACAAAGAGGTGTACGACCGGTTTATCCGGCGCAGCAAGTTCTGGCAGGCAACGCGCGATTTTATGAATAAAGAAGGTTTTATCGAGATCAACACACCGGTGCTCGAAACCACCACTGGCGGCGCCGACGCCAACCCATTTGTCACGCACATGGATGCGCTGGACGAGGATTTTTATCTGCGAATTTCGCACGAGCTACCCCTAAAGCGTCTGCTCGGCGGCGGTTTCGAAAAAGTCTACGATATTGGTCCACGTTTCCGTAACGAAAACTATAGTGACGAGCATTTGCCCGAGCACATTGCCATGGAAAGCTACGCCGCCTTTCATGATTATCGAGACGGTATGGCCTTGTATGAAAAAATGATGAAATCGATTGCGCAAACCACCTGGGGCACGCTACAGTTTAAAAACGTCAATGGATTCGAAATCGACCTCGAGAAACCGTGGCCTGTGGTCAATTATCCGGACATCATGCAAGAAAAATTTAATGTTGATGTTTTTAACCCGGATTTAGACCAGCTGAAACAAATTCTTGCCAATCACCACGTGAAGCTCGACGGCGACATTACCGAGACCCGCGCCCTCGACCACGTATGGAAGCTTATCCGGAAAGAATCCGCCGGCCCGTTTTGGTTGGTTCACGAGCCGGTCAGTATTTCGCCACTTGCGAAAGCCGACCCGAATGATCCGCGCGTCAGCCAGCGCTTCCATCCGGTGATTGCCGGCACTGAAATGGGCAATGGCTACTCGGAGCTTAACGACCCGATCGACCAGCTAAACCGCTTTCTCGACCAGCAAAAAATGCGCGACCAAGGTGATAAAGAAGCCCAAATGCTCGATATTGATTTTGTCGAGATGCTGGAATATGGCATGCCGCCGGCCTGCGGCTGGGGCCATAGCGAACGGTTTTTCTGGATGTTTGAGGGTGTCACTGCCCGCGAAGGCGTTATCTTCCCGCACCTGCGCCGCGAAATTGACGAGCTGACCAAAGAAATCTACCCGCAGGTCAAATTTTAACTTTTGCCGAGCATGTGTTGGTCTGATTAAAACTTGTTGCTAAACATCGCTGCTTGTTTGACAATTTCTTTACGCAACCACAACCGATCAGCCTGGGCGAGAGACTCATCGAAAGAAACGCCAGTTATGTTTGCCAAAGCTGCCTGGACATCTGGATCGTCGGCGATAAAATAGCTTTTACCTTCGTGGATGCTCACGAGATTCATTGCCCAATCGGCTTTCATGCCGGCAAGTGTGCTCCGGATAGTGGGTAGCTGTGCCAAAACTGGCTGCGCATCCCACACCACTAACTGGCCAAAACAGGTGGGGTAATGGGGGATAATCGGCTTATCGACAACTTTTGTATCGTTGCGGATGGCGCGCTCTAAATTTTCGGTAATAACTTCTTGGCACTGCGAAAAATAAGTTGCTGCCCAATCTTGTGGTAAATGGGCTAGGCTAAGCAACGCCTGGTGCGCGTCATGGTCGCGCTGGAGGGTGAGGTGAGCTTTAAAGTTAAGTGTATTGTCCAAAATAGCCGCAATCATCAGGCGGGCGCTGAGTTCGCTGATTTGCCCAAGCAGGCCGCTGTCGCGCCAGAGCTCATAAATCAGGGTGCAGGCCGAGCCGACAAACTCGATGTGTGCGTGGTCGGGTCCGAGTTTTTCGAGCCAGAACTGTTCATGGCCGGTATGATGGTCGATGACCGTGGCGACGCGCTCAACCTCGACTAGCGGATCAAATTGGTCAGGACTTGATATGTCAACCAGCGCGAAAGTGTCCCCTGGTTGAAGGACGTATTCTGTCACAAGCGGGGTTTTCCAGGCTAAGATCGCTGGCGGAACACTTTCGTTTGGTACGCTCGAGCTGTAGGCAATGGCTGGCTGGCCTTGCAAGTTAAGCAGCTCGGCATAGCTAATAATACCGGCGTAGGCATCGATATCGATATATGGTTTTCCTGAAGTTATAATTTTCATCTTTTCAGCATAGCATTGTTGTAGTTTATGCGGGTAGTAGTTTTTGCCCAGCCGCCTCATGATATAATCAGTCAAGAGAGTAAATAAGGGAGTTTAAGATGGCCGACTTCAACAAAGTCTTGGATCCAGGTGATTGGCAAAATGGTTTTATCAATACGGTGGTAGAAATTCCGCAGGGGTCGATTTTAAAGGTGGAATGGGATCGCGAGCGAGCGGCATTTATGCTGGATAGGGTGGAGCCGGCTGTTTTTGCCAAACCGGTGAATTATGGGTTTATTCCAGGCAGCAAAGATGAGGATGGCGACGAGCTGGATACCTTAATCGTCTGTGACCGGCCAATTCCGACTGGGGTATGGCTAAAAGCTAAAATTATCGGCTTGCTCAAATTCCGCGATGACGGCGAGATGGATCACAAAATCGTGGTCGTGCCGGCCGATGACCGCAACACTGGCGATAGCATTAACTCACTCGATGATCTTGGCAAACGCTGGCAGCAGAAAATTGAATTTCACTTCAACCACTACAAAGATCTCAAAAAACCGGGTACAACCGAAGTGTTAGGCTGGGGTGACGGCGAAGAGGCAAAACAGATTATTGCTGAGTGCATCGAGCGGTTTAAAAAATAAACAAACACAAATGCTGAAGACAATACCCAGCAACGCGGTCCTTATCCCCGACAATGCTAAAAAAGTGTTTGCTGGGGTTATCTTTGACGTATACCAGTGGCAGCAAGAGTTGTTTGACGGTTCAAAAACAACTTTTGAAATGCTTAAAAGGCCCGATACGGTTGCGGCAATTTGTGTGGTCGAAGACAAGATACTTTTGCTCAATGATCGTCAATCGCACAGAGACCAGCAGGTCAAATTTCCAGGGGGTAGGGGAGACCCAGCGGATCTGTCGGCTGGTGATGCTGCTCGCCGCGAAATACTCGAAGAGACCGGTTACGAGTTTGTCAACTGGCGGCTCGTGAGTGTGCGTCAGCCTTTTTCGAAAATTGAGTGGTTTGTGCATTATTTTATTGCGTGGGGCGAGACCAAAAAGCAAGCGCCGCACCTCGACGCGGGCGAAAAAAACACTATCAGTTTTTTGACGTTTGATGAGCTCAAGCGCCTTGTTACGATCGCGCCAGCCGACAGCTATATCGGCTCAGCCAAAGATATCTTTGAGCAGTCTGATAGCCTGGACAAACTACTGGCACTACCCGAATATATAGGCTCGCCGGTAGATCGATGACTCAAGCTCAGGCGCTAGAGGTAATGCGGCGTGGTGACTCAGTTTTTTTGACGGGTCCGGCAGGCAGCGGTAAAACCTATGTACTCAACAAATTTATCGCTTGGGCTAAGCGGCAAGGCAAACAGGTGGCGGTGACGGCCAGCACGGGGATTGCGGCGACGCACCTTGGGGGTACGACTATTCACTCGTGGTCGGGTTTGGGGATCCGCGAAAGCCTGAGCGAACAGGATCTGACCTGGCTCAAAAACAACACGACTTTGTTAAAACGCTACAGCAACACCGACATTTTGATTATCGACGAAGTCTCGATGCTGCACGGCAAGCGGTTGGATATGGTTAACCAGGCGTGTAAACTGTGCCGCTCTAGTGACTTGCCGTTCGGCGGGCTGCAGGTGGTTTTGACGGGGGATTTATTCCAGCTGCCGCCCATCAACCGCGAGGGCGGGGATGACGATTTCGCCCATCTCTCGGCGGCCTGGCAAGAGTTAGCACCTAAAATCTGCTATCTCAGCGAACAACACCGTCAGGTCAGCGACCCGCTCCTGGATATTTTGACTGCCATGCGCCGCAACGAAGTGAACGAAGCGCACGAAGCGACTTTGCAGGCGCGGCTTGGTTTAGAGTTGCCCACCAACCTGGTGATCACCAAACTATACTCACACAATGCCGATGTCGAATCGATCAATCAGGGTGAACTGGATGCCCTGCCTGGCGAAACTCGCAGCTACCAAATGGCCACCGGCGGCCGCGCCCAGTACGCCGAGCAGTTGATTAAAAGTGTATTGGCACCCGAAACGCTCGAGCTAAAAATTGGTGCCGAAGTCATGTTTGTGGCCAATAATTTTGCCGCTGGATTTGTGAACGGCACCAGGGGTAAAGTGGCTGGTTTTCGGGGTGACCAGCCGATTGTTGCCCTGCACCAAAACGGCCGCGAAATTACGGTCGAACCGCACAACTGGAGTCGCGAAGAAGACGGCCGCGAAATCGCCCGCGTTACCCAGCTGCCGCTGCGCTTGGCCTGGGCGATTACCATCCACAAAAGCCAGGGAATGAGCCTGGACGCTGCACTGATTGATCTGAGCCGCTCGTTTACTTACGGCATGGGTTATGTGGCGCTCAGCCGTGTGCGCTCGCTAGAAGGGTTGTATTTGCACGGCATAAATCGCAACGCTATGCAATTGCACCCGGCGATTTACGAATTCGACCAGCAATTGCAGCAGGCATCTGCAATGCTAGCGCAAGAAATTGGTGAAGTTGGCGAATTATCCGAACCAGCTGCCGAGCCAGCCGAACAGCCGGCCAGCAGCCAAATCGACGAAGCGCTTGGCCAAAAATTGCGCGCATGGCGCCTTCAAAAGGCCGAGGCTGCCCATATGCCAGCCTATATTATCGCGCACAATTCGCTGCTTGATCAGTTGGCTGCACGCAAGCCTCTTTCTGAAAGAGAGCTGCTCACCATTAGCGGTTTCGGGCCGCGTAAGGCGGAAGCGTACGGCCAAGAGCTGCTTGCTCTCATTGCTGCGCACTTGGGCACTTCTGTGCATGCCGCCGAACCAGAGCAGGTAACTGGGGGAAATCAGCTCGTTGCATTATTTCGGCAGGGTACTGATTTAAATGCGGTTTGCGAAGAGCTGAACATTGACCCTGCAACTGCTTGGCGACAGCTGCAGGAATCGCTAAGTGTTAATCCTAAAAGTCAAGGGGCAGCCGGTCCTACCTCGTAAGTTATCGGTTAGGCATCAGTAAATGAATATGCCTGACGCTCGAGAGTGTCAGGCATACATGGCGTAGTCTTAGAAACGTTATTTAAAAAACGGGCTAACAACCTCTTTGGGAAGCAGATTGCGAAGCTGCTCCTTAGCGTTACCCAGTGATATGCGCACCTCTCGTTGGCTTATCTGATTGCGCAAGAATTGATGCACAATGACTCGAGGGCTCATTGGGGTGTCAACACTATGAAGCCCATAACTAGCTGTTAGAAAGAACGCGTGCTCTGGCTCTAATTGCTCGATTGCCTTCTGAACGATTTCTTGCAGCTCATTCTCTTGCTGAGCATCCTCAGGAACCCGAATGTCTTTATCGGGAAAAACCGCTTTTAGTAACAGCACTTCCGGCAACGATAGTCTTTCCATAACCATCGCTACTGCAACCTCAATTACTCTGTCGAGTTCGTCACCTCGGCCTAAGCGATTGAGGTTCCTTTTAATGTATCGGAGTTCATCGTCGCTAAGCGGCCTCCCCAGCAAACCACCAGCCGTAGTAATACTTTGCCTTACAAAGTAGTCTTTCAGCCAGCGTGAATTGCCTATTCCCGACAAGTTGAACCAGTCTGGCCAATCTAGACAATTGAACGCCATGACAAAAATCTTTTCGGAGCGAAGCCGATCATCATGAGCAAAAAATCGGGAACGCTGAATAATCGATGTCATATCAGGGAATAGCGCATTGCGCCAGTCTCTCACCGCTTTCAGTACAGGGGACTGGGTGTTCAAGTCGGCTAGCATCCGCTCATAGCTCGGCAGCATATTTGTATTTCTACCCTTCTATAAAATTCGGACTGCACGGTGCAGTCGTATGATACAGTATACAATAAATCCCCCATACAGCAAATAATCACTTGAAGGCGAGTATCCCTTGGCGCCACGGAGGATTAGGCGAAATGCAACCCGAACCCCTGGAAGGGGTCCGGCGTGTAGTGTGCTCCGTGGCGCCAAGGGATACTCGCCCACTTGAACCTTGGCACTGTATTTATATAATAAATATCGTAAGCATAATGCTTAAAGATAAGGAGGAATTATGGCAATAGTACGATGGGATCCATTCGCAGAGCTAGACTCATTACATAATCAGTTAAATAATTTATTTAGCGACAACGTAACCGCCCAGCGCGGTTTGCAGCTGGCCCCGGTTACGGATGTGTACCGTGAAGGTGACAAGGATATGGTCGTGGAAGTGCATCTCCCAGATTTTGACGAGAAGGAAGTTGATGTTGCAATGCACGACAATGCGCTTGAAATCCGGGCCGAACACCAAGAGAAAGACGAGAGTAAAAAGAAGCGTGAGTATATACTGCGCGAAAGTTCAAGCAGTTTCTACCGGCGCATTCCCATGCCAAAACAGGCCGATGAAGCTGGCGTGAAGGCGCATTTTGAGAAAGGCGTTTTAAGGGTCACCGTGCCGTTTAAAGAGCTGCCCAAACCAAAGAAGATTGCAATCGAAGCTAAAAGCAAAAAGTAGCGGCGCAGGCGCTATTCATATACAGAACAGGGGTATATAATAGCTGCTATGTTAGATATCCGATATATTAGGGACAATGCCGAGCATGTCCGTGAGGCAGCGGCGCAAAAAGGCTATCCAGTCGACGTTGCGGCGTTAGTCGATCTTGATGACAAACGGCGAGAGCTGCTTGGTAAGGCCGAGGCAGTTCGTCGCGAGCGTAATGGATTAGCATCGCAGGTATCCGGAAAACCGTCGGCGGAGCAACTTGAGCACGGCAAGGCTTTGAAGGCTGAACTCTCCACGCTCGAAGACGGCTTAGCGGTTACCGAAGAAAAATTTGTGACCGTACTCAAAACGGTGCCAAACATGCCGCTGCCCGACGTGCCGATTGGTGAAAGTGAAGACGGTAATGTGGTGGCCAGTGAATGGGGTGAAAAGCCGCAGTTTGATTTTGAGCCAAAAAATCACTGGCAAATCGCCGAGCAGCACGGCTGGATTGATAAAGAGCGAGCCGCGAAAGTTGCCGGTGCACGGTTTGCCTATTTGAAAGGCGGTTTAGTGCGGCTGCATATGGCAATGGTGCAGTGGGCGCTCGATCAGCTGATGGACGAGAAGATTATTACCAAACTGGTTGCCGATAATCACCTAAAAATCAGCGCAAAACCATTTATCCCTGTTTTGCCGCCACTTATGATTCGTACCGAAGTGTACGACGCGATGGATCGTTTAGAGCCGCGTGAAGACCGCTATAAAATCGAGGGCGAGGAACTATGGCTGCAAGGCAGCGCCGAGCATGTGCTTGGGAGCATGCATATGAACGAGATTTTCGACGAAAAAGACTTGCCCCTGCGGTACGTAGGCTACGCCACATCGTTTCGGCGCGAAGCGGGAAGTTACGGCAAAGATATGGAAGGCATTTTCCGTCTTCACCAGTTCGACAAGCTGGAGATGGAGTCGCTTGCAACAGCAGAAACGGCCCTTGATGAACACTTACTCTTAATTGCGCTTCAAGAGTACCTGATGCGGGAGCTGAAAATTCCGTACCGCATGATCAACAAGTGCACCTACGATATTGGCAAACCAAACGCTCGCGGCTGGGATCTAGAAGCTTGGCTGCCCGGCCAAGGCAAATACCGTGAAACCCACACGGCCGATTACATGACCGATTATCAGGCGCGGCGTTTGCAAACTCGCGTTCGTCGCAACGATGGCGCCGTAGAACTGGTGCACACCAATGACGCCACTGCGTTAGCCCAACGTCCATTGATTGCTATCATCGAAAACTACCAGACTGCCGACGGCAACGTAAGAATACCAGAAGTTTTACGCCCATATTTGGGTGGCCGCAAGCTACTGTAACCTGTTATACTATATGTAGTCTGATGGCACTGGGGTTTTGGCCGTCATCTTACCTAAGTCAAGCCAAATGAAAGGGATTTTATGATTTCTCGTATCGAAAAAGCAGGCATTAGCCTAGAGTTGGAAGCTGAAGTAAAAAAATATATCGACAAAAAAGTCGGCTGCCTCGATCGATTTATGCCGCGCAGCGCTCGCAAAAGCGCCCATGCCGAGGTTAAATTGCGCGAAGCCAGCAACAAAACGGGTGACAAATACGAATGTGAGGTAATCTTACATTTGCCCGACCAGCAGCTAGCCGCCAAAGAATCAACACTAACCATGCTGGCGGCCATTGATATTGTCGAAGCCAAACTAAAAGCCCAACTAAAAAAATATAAAGACGAGCAAACAGAGCAGCGTCACGGCGGCCGGCGTCGCTTACTGAATAAGCTCAATATTTTTCGTCACGAGCGGGACGCGCAGCAGGGGGGCGAACGGTAATGCAAAAAGTTCTGACCAAAATCTTTGGCGATCCGCAGGCCAAAACCATTAAACGCCTTAAAAAGCGGGTTACTGCAATTAATGCGCTCGATAAAAAATACCAGGCACTGTCAGATGCCGAGCTGAAGAACCTGACCGCCGATTTTAAAAAGCGTTTAGCCGATAAAAAGCCGCTTGATTCGCTACTACCCGAAGCCTTTGCCGCTGTGCGCGAGGCAGGTAGACGTGTGCTCGGCATGCGTCATTTTGACGTCCAGCTAATTGGTGGCATGGCTTTGCACGAGGGTAACGTCGCCGAAATGAAAACAGGTGAGGGCAAAACACTGGTCGCAACGTTGCCAGTTTATCTTAACGCCCTGAACGGTGAAGGCGTACATGTCGTGACAGTTAACGACTATCTCGCCCAGCGCGATGCAGGTTGGATGGGTCCAATCTATAATTTTTTGGGCATGAAAACAGGGGTAATTATTGCTGACAGTTCGTTTTTGTTCGACCCGGCGTTCGATAACCCAGCTCACGACGATCCGCGTATGCGCAAGCTGCGGCCATGTACTCGCAAAGAAGCCTACGAAGCCGACATCACCTACGGCACCAATAACGAATTTGGCTTTGATTATCTTCGCGACAACATGGTTGACCAAGTTGACTTGTTGCGCCAGCGCAAGCTGCACTTTGCAATTGTCGACGAGGTTGACTCGATTTTAATTGATGAAGCCCGCACACCGTTAATTATTTCGGCGCCAGCTAGTGAGAGTACGGCTACCTACGACACATTTGCCGCGATTGCAGCCAAGTTGGTACCCGAAGATTATCTTTTGGAAGAAAAACATAAGGCGGTTAGCCTCACAGATACCGGTATTGAGAAAGTCGAAAAGCTTCTTGGCATTGCTAACTTATATTCTCCGGATAATGTGAAGCTAGTATATCACCTTGATCAAGCCTTGCGCGCCCAAACATTATTTAAGCGCGACAAAGACTATGTTGTTTCGACCAATAACGAGATCATTATCGTTGATGAGTTTACCGGCCGCTTAATGCATGGCCGCCGTTACAACGAAGGCCTTCATCAGGCACTTGAGGCTAAAGAGAACGTGCCGGTCTTGCAAGAAAGCATGACGCTGGCGACCATTTCTTTCCAAAACTATTTTCGGCTGTACACCAAATTATCTGGCATGACCGGCACCGCTTTTACCGAGGCTGAGGAGTTTCAACAGATATACGGCCTCGATGTTGTACAAATTCCATCGAATAAACCACTTGTTCGTGAGGATAGGCCGGATATGATATTTAAAACCGAGACAGGTAAGTTTAAAGCCATTGTTGAATCGGTTAAAAATTACCAGACTCTCGGTCGGCCAGTACTACTAGGCAGCGCTTCGATCGAAAAAAATGAGCAACTGAGTCATGCTTTAACTCGTGCAGGCATCAAACACGAAACCCTTAACGCTAAAAACAACGAGCGCGAGGCGGCAATTATCGCGGCGGCCGGCCAAAAAGGTGCTGTGACATTAGCGACAAATATTGCTGGACGTGGCACCGATATTGTGTTGGGCGATGGCGTCAAAGAACTCGGTGGCCTGGTTGTTATCGGCTCCGAACGCCACGAAGCTCGCCGCATCGACAATCAGCTGCGCGGACGATGCGGCCGTCAGGGCGACCCCGGTTTAACCCAGTTTTATGTCAGCTGCCAAGACGATTTGATGCGGATTTTCCAAGGGGATCGGATTGCCCGGCTGATGGATCGGCTTGGTGTTGACGAGAACACGCCTATTCAAAGTAAACCGGTAAGTAGGACACTGGAATCTGCCCAGAAAAAGGTTGAAGGTTACCACTTTGATTCACGCAAAAACGTGGTGCAATACGACAATGTCATGAACCGACACCGTAAGGCCGTGTATGCAACGCGTCGGCAAATCTTGGAAGGTGAGGATATCAGCGGTGAAATTAAGAAAATGCTCGTCGAAGAGGTGGCCGAGCTCACGAAGTTCTCGGCCAAAGAAGATCCTAAATTTGTCGAGACTTTTCGCGCAGTTGTACCACTTGAGGAAAAGATCCTTAAAAAAATTGGCGAAGAACTGAAAGAGAAAGAGCGAAACCGCACCGCCTTGCAAGAAGTCGAGGCCTTATATACACAACAGGACAAGTTATTTTCGCCGGAGATTATGCGTAAGCTGGAGCGCGAGGTCTATTTGCAGATTCTCGACACGCTTTGGATGCAACATCTCGAGAATATGAACCACCTGCGCGACGGTATTCATTGGCGATCGGTCGGCCAGCGCGACCCGTTGGTGGAGTATCGCGCTGAATCGCAGCGTTTGTTCGAACAGCTGCAGGCAACACAACGCGAGGAGATCGTACGCGCTTTGATGCATATCACCAAAACCGACGTTGTACCAGCTAAGGATGAAGGGTTTGCAACCGAGCTCACCAAGGCTGCATCACACGCGGTTGAACAAGGCGTCAATGAGATCGATCAAACTAAGCACCACGCCGATTTCGATAAAAAACCACAACTCACAGCCAGCAAAAAGAAAGACACCATTCGTAAAAAACGCAAAGCCGAGCGGCAAAATCGTAAGAAAAAGTGACAGGGTAGAATATATATGCTATAATGAGTTTGTGTTGATTGTTCTAAGATAAAAGATTGAGGTGATCTTCATGCGACGAATAGCTGCAGCTTTGACTGCTGCTTTAGGAGTAGGCTTCGTACTGTTCACCCTGGAGGCAATACATCTAAATGCGCTTGACGAGGTGCGTGTGTTTATAACTCTAGCTTGTTTCTCGACACTTGGGTTTGTGGGTATCGTGTATCGCGGCGATAAAGGCGAGTAGAGATTCTAGCGGCAATGAACGAGCAAGAAGTATTTCTGCTCGTTCATTTTTTACGCAAGAAGTGGTACGATGATCAGTAGTTTACATAAAATTTAACCCTGGGGTCAGCTGAGCTTATGAAACACACTGTCGAAGAAGTAGTATTAACTAACGGCAGCCGCGGGCTGCTCATTCATGTGCCCGGCGCAATGGTGGTCAGCTACGATTTTGAATTTCGAGCGGGGCACCAATACGTGCTCGATGATGGTATTTATGAAACGCCTCACATCATGGAGCATATGGTGCTGGGTGCCAATGAGCAATACCCCAACTCGCGCCTGTTTAACGCAGAAATCGAAAAAAACGGAGCGTTTTCGAATGCCTTTACCGATACGATCAGCCTGAAATATGTAGCCGACTGCGCCGAGTTTGAATGGGACCGCGTGCTGGATCTGATGCGGCTCTCTATTACCAAGCCGCTGTTTTTGGCCAGCGAATTTAAAGCCGAATCGGGCAACGTCAACGAAGAGCTAACTGGTTTTCTGAGTAAATATAGCCGTGTGCTGTGGCAGCAGATTGCTAAATCGAGTGGCGAGCGTTTTTTGGACGATGGTGAACGGCTCAAAACTATGCCAAAGATCAAGCTGCGCGATATTAAAGAGCATTACGCCAGGACTCACACCAGCGACAACATGCGGTTTGTGATTGCCGGAAATTTTGCCGGCGATCGCCGTCAGCAGCTGATTGCTCAGCTCGAAAAATGGCAATTACCACGAGGCGAACGCTTTGGTATTGCCCGCGAGGAACTAGTCGGCTCGCCCGAAACCATCCATATTTTGCGTAAAGACGTTGAGACTATTATGTTTGGCCTCAGCGTCCAAGCCAATTGGCGTTTTGCCGATAACGAAAAAGACGCGATGAATGCGCTCAACCATATTTTAACCGGCACGCTGCACTCGCTTATTTTAGGCGAAGCCCGCGAAAAAGGCTTGGTGTACGGCATGTGGTCGGACTTTTTTGTCGGCGATACGGCTAGCGAATGGGATTTTGGCGGCCAGGTCAGCCTTAAAAATGCCCCTCAGCTTTTTGAGATTATCACAGCCGAACTGCAAAAGGTACTGAAGGGCGAAATCAAGCAAAGTGATCTGGCGGCTGCCAAACAATTTGCTCTCGGCAAACACCAAATGGGCTGCCAAACGGTTGGCTCGATCGCCAATTGGCATAGCGGCAGGTATTTTTTCGATGGCTATATTAAAGATTACGCCTCGCGACCGAAGGCTATTGAGGCAGTCACTAAAGAGATGATCGTAGCTGCCGCTAACGCGCTCGTAGTCGGCAAGCGTTGGGCATTTGGCGGGCTGGGTAACTGTTCTTCCGAAGATTTGCAGAAACTCCGTGAACAACTTGCTATACTATTTGTATGAGCAAAATTGCAATTGTAGGATTTGGCATTGAAGGACAGTCGGCTTACCGCTACTTTGCCCGGCATGGCCACGATATTACTATTTTTGATGCCAAGACTGTTGAAGTACCTGAAGGTGCCAAGGCCGAATTTGGGCCAGATATATACGACCATCTGAACGGCTTTGATATGGTGATTCGCACGCCCGGTCTGCGGCCTGACCGCATCAAAACAGACGCGGAAGTTAGCTCTGTCACAAGGGAGTTTTTCAAGCACTGCCCCGCGCCCATTATCGGCGTTACGGGGACTAAAGGTAAGGGGACAACCTCAACCCTGATATATAAAATACTGCAAGCGGCGGGAAAAACGGCGCATCTGCTCGGCAACATAGGCGTTCCGGCGCTTGATGAGCTGGACAATGTTAAAGCCGACGATATCGTAGTATACGAACTCTCTAGTTTTCAGCTCTGGGATCTAGACCGCAGCCCGCATGTGGCCGTGGTGCTGATGATTGAATCCGAACATATGGATGTCCACACTGATCTTAACGAATACCTAAACGCTAAAGCCAGAATTGTTGAATATCAAACCCCTGAGGATGTAACCGTTTATTTGCCAACAAACTATCATACTGCCGATATTGCGATGCGTGGTGATGGTCGGAAGATTCCTTACACCCAGGAGCCCGGGGCGTATGTTGAAGGAGGCTGGATTCTTATTGACGACCACGCGATTATCGCTACAAAAAAACTGCAACTACCGGGGCGGCACAATATAGATAATGCTTGCGCTGCGGTGACAGCTGCCTGGCAAATAACACAAGACACAGCTGCTATGGCCAAAGCGCTCGAGGAGTTTGAAGGTTTAGACCATCGGCTCAAATTAGTCGGCGAAGTTGAAGGAGTGCGCTACTATGATGACAGTTTTGCGACTATTCCGGGCTCGGCTATCGTCGCACTGCGCGCCTTTGAACAGCCGAAGATCATAATTCTAGGTGGTTCGGATAAGGGTGCTGACTTTACTCAACTTGGCCAGGAAATAGCCAGGCAAAATGTCCGGACAGCCATTTTGATCGGCCTCATGCGTGACCGTTTGAAGGAGGCATTGACTGCAGCTGGTTTTACCAAAATCGAGCTTTTTGACGAGCAAAGTACAATGCCACAAATTGTTGCCAAAGCCAAAGCGATCGCCCAGCCCGGTGATGTCGTGCTGCTTTCGCCAGCCTGTGCCAGCTTTGATATGTTTAAAAACTACAAAGACCGCGGCGAGCAGTTTACTGCTGCAGTTAAAACTCTGGCTTAAATAAAAAACAGACCCTTTGAGGGGTCTGTTTCAACACAGGACGAGCCAACCGTCATCCTTGACTAGGAGGCTTCACTGAAGGGTGCTGTGTGGTCGACCGTGGCAACGGCATGAATACCACATTGCCTGCTGGATAGTTGATGTCCACCACCCATAACACAGTAGTTTTTTCTTCTGCAGCCTTCTGAACGCGGCGCAAACTGCCTTTGTCTTTACCCTCGTAACATAAAAAGTCTCCCCACCTTTGTTTCCCGGCAAGAGCTACCCAGAAGAATCCGTCAGGCGCTTCCGTATCGGGTGGCAACAACGTAACTTTAGCTTCGAACATTTTGTTCGGATCGGAGATAAGCGCGGGCGCCTCTTGGGGAGGGGCTGCCGTTTTCTTCATCTCCTCAATAAAGTCGTCTTTGGCTACGATGTCTGCGCGCGCTTTCCTGAGCTGAGCTCGAGAGATCCAAAGCAGCACCGCAAGCACCGCGACGGCTGCGAGTGATATGCATACAGTGACCGACACCACCACAAACGCGGTAGGACTCATCTATCGCCTCCTTCTAACTAAACACACTTTTTAACATACAAAAACGCAGTTTCCTGCGGTAACCTTTAATTATTTTACGGTATAGTTGGCATTGCGTCAACCACGCCTGTAATTGTTTGCTGGTTTTACTGGTATACTTGGATACAAGATGCAACAGATTAAAGACAGACTCGCTTCGTTAAGCGCGCAGCTTGAGGCCGTGCAGGCTAAGTTACGCATTAACATTTTGCAAGACGAATTGAAGCGTTTGCAAGCATCCACAGGTTCCTCGGATTTCTGGCAGGATAGTCAAAAAGCTCAAAAACTTTTGAAACAAGAATCTAAATTACGCGCTCAACTTGAGCCTTTGCAGGCATTATCCGATGACATAAACGATTTAGCAGAACTGGTTACTGTTGGTGATGAATCGCTGGTACAGGAACTTGCGGTGCAATTAGAAAAAACCGAAAGCAAGTTTCAGCTCCTTCGGCATGATCTGCTCTTTTCAGGCAAGTACGATACTTATGATGCTATTTTGCGTTTGCATGCAGGGGCGGGCGGCACTGACGCGCAAGATTGGACTGAGATGTTGCAGCGAATGTACCTGCGCTGGGCTGAGCGAAGCGGGATGAAAGCGGAGATTATCGAAGAATCACCGGGCGAAGAGGCTGGGCTCAAGAGCGCGACCCTGAGTATCTCTGGCCCATACGCCTACGGTAAACTGCGCAGCGAGCATGGCGTGCACCGCTTGGTGCGACTAAGCCCGTTTAACGCTGACCATTTACGGCAGACGTCATTTGCCCTGGTGGAAATATTGCCGCAAATTGATGCCCCCGATGAAGTGCGAATTGACGAAAACGATTTAAAAATTGATGTATTCCGCTCTGGTGGCAAGGGAGGTCAGAGTGTTAACACCACCGATTCGGCGGTACGCATTACGCATTTGCCGACCGGCATTGTGGTGAGCATTCAAAACGAACGCTCGCAGTTACAAAACAAAGAGGCGGCCATGAAGATTTTGCGCTCGAAACTGGCGCAGCTGCAGCTCGAGCAGCACAAAGAACATCTAAGTGAGCTTAAAGGCCCCGCCCAGTCAGCCGAGTGGGGGAACCAGATCCGCAACTATGTCATGCAACCATACACGCTCGTAAAGGATAACCGCACGAAACACGAGGAACATGACGTACAAGCGGTGCTCGATGGCAAGCTAGATGAGTTTATGACGAAATTTTTAGAGCTGACCTAGGCGCGCACCAGCCGTTTGGTTTTTAGCCGGGCGGAGGTGAGTTTTGATTTTTTTATCCCCGGCCGGTACCATCGCCGCGCCCCAACTTTGGATTGCACTAAACTGAAGAGCGAAAGATTGATGAAAAAAATGTAGATCGGGAAGGCGTATCGGCCAAAAGTCCAGTGAGTAATAGTAAGCAGGGTGATGACCATGCTAATCATCGAAAGGAGGTAGGTGAGGCCGTACTCGGTGCCGGGTTTGTGGTAAGCCTTCATAAGGGTCGGCACGCTGGCTGCAATATCGGCAAGGATGCTAAAAACAATGGCGAGCGTCGGATCGCTGGTGGTTTGCCACAGCACAATGCCAAGTGCGGCGAGTATCCCGCAAGCGATCGTTGAAGGCGCAAACGACATGGGTGCGTGGTGCCCGCGGGTGAGCGATAAACAAAAAACGGCCAGCGGGCCGATTCCTAGGGCGAACGTGACGCAGGCTTGGGGGCCGACGCCTTCGCTAACTTGGGCTGCGAAGGCCAGCATCGGGGTGAGCCCCCAGAAAAACCATGTAACCGGGTTGGGTTTTGCTTTGCCGCGGAGCACCGCCACGACGTAACCCGCTCCACCGAGCAGGCGTATGACGATAGCAATATTTAAAAACCAAACTGGTAACATGCCCTACTTTTTAAAAGTCCCCCACATTACTTATCAATACGGCGGCGTTGTCGTGCTCGGAGGAAAACCTACTATCTACAAAGCCGCTATAATGTAATTTTAACAAGTGTGACGGTGTAAAGCTAGACCCTTTGGTTTGCATCAGGCGAGCTTATGCTAAAATAACATAGATATGATTCTACTTGATCGGGTGACCAAAGTATTTGGTAAAGATTCCCAACCAGCTCTCAGCCGGGTTAGTTTGCATATCGACCCTGAGGAATTCGTTATTTTGGTAGGCAGCAGCGGAGCGGGAAAATCGACGTTGCTAAAAATTTTAACCCGCGAGGAGCGGCCAAACAGCGGTAAGGTCGTGGTTGGCGGCATTGACTACGACACACTTAAAGATAAAAATATCCCGCTGCTCCGGCGTAAAATCGGCGTGGTGTTTCAGGATTTTAAACTGTTGCCGCAGCGCACCGTTTTCGAAAACGTGGCCTTTGCGCTGGAAATTGTCGGCATGACCAACCGCGAAATCCGCAGCACCGTACCTAAAGTAATCGAGCTGGTTGGCCTTAAGGGTAAAGAAAACAAGTTTCCAAGTGAACTCTCTGGCGGCGAAAAACAACGCGTAGCCATTGCGCGGGCCGTGGTGCGACAACCAAAAATTTTGATTGCTGACGAACCGACTGGTAATCTCGACCCCAAAATTTCGTGGGATATTGTCCGCCTGTTAGAAAAAATTAACCGATATGGCACCACTGTATTGCTGACGACGCATAACAAAGAGATTGTCGATAAATTAAAACGCCGGGTCATCACCATTGACCACGGCAAGGTGATAGCAGATGTTGCACAAGGCGGATACTCCCAAGGATAGGATGGAAATGAATAATAACATACGCCGCTGGTGGATCACCCAGCTGAGAATTTTTAGCTACGGTTTGCGCAACTTTTGGCGTAACGCTTGGCTGTCTACGGCTG
Source organism: Candidatus Acidiferrum sp. (assembly GCA_035576845.1). Taxonomy (GTDB): domain Bacteria; phylum Patescibacteriota; class Saccharimonadia; order Saccharimonadales; family EFPC-124; genus DATLVY01. Next base: position 33,602 of record DATLVY010000069.1, read on the forward strand.
CGACCATTGTCATGACAGTGACGCTGCTAATTATTATTACAACGTTTACGGCGCAATTAGTAGCCAGCAGCACCATTCGGGATCTGCGACAAAAAATCTATACGTCCGTATATCTGCTGGATGACGCCGACCAAGCTGAGGTAGCGCGTTTTGCACACGAGGTAGCAGGGGTGCCAATTGTGACCTCGGTGCAATATATCACTAAAGCTCAGGCGCAAGAAGAATTTGTTGCCCAGCATCAAGGCCAGCTGGCTGCGCTGGAGGCCTTGGGCGAAATCGACACCAACCCGTTTCCCGCTTCACTGCGCATTAAAACTAGTGATCCAAGCAAGCTTTCGCTTGTCAATAAAGTGATTAACCAGCGAGACAACAAGGCGTTAGAGGATACCCAGACTACCCAAGCAGCTTCTAACGCCAACAACATACAGTCGGCTATTGATACTGTCACCAATGTTTCTCAATTCGCTAAGCTTGCCGGGTTGGTTGCCGGTGCGGTTTTTGTATTTATCTCGGTGATGATCATCTTTAACACTATCCGCATGACCATTTTTAACCGGCGCGATGAAATCGAAATTATGAAGCTGATTGGCGCTGAGAAACGCTTTATTCGCGGGCCATTTATTGTCGAGGCCTCGCTGTACGGAGTTCTGGCGGCGGTTATTTCGTTAGTGATTATATATGCTGTGCTTTTAACAAAGGCCAGTGCTTTGTCGGGCTTTTTGAATACTTCTGATGCAATCATTTTCTTCCGCACCTGGCCGATTTTGATTGTGCCGGCTCAGATTGCACTTGGCGCTCTGATTGGCATCATTTCGGCTTTGCTCGCCATACGGCGATATTTGAAGGCATAAAGCGGGGAATATATGAAATTCAATAAGCTCCACATCCGACAAGCACTAGTGATAGTTACTGCCTTGCTGATAACGATAGCTGGCGCGGCTCCTGCAGGCGCCGACCAGTTCGACAACCAAATCAGTGCCCTGCAGCAACAAATCGCAAGTTACCAGGCTCAAGCCAACCAGCTTAAATCACAAGAGAACACTCTGCAAAATGCTATTGATGCTCTTGTGGCACAAGAAAACGCCGTACAAGCCCAGATCGATCAACTCCAGATAAAATTACAACAATTACAAGATCAAATTGATAATACCAAAAAGGAAATCACGCTTCAAAAACAGGCGATAGGAGTAAACCTACGGGCAATGTACGTGGAAGGTGACATTACGCCGCTGGAGATGATCGCCTCAAGTAATAGCCTCGGTAATTTTATTGACAAACAGGCTGACCGGCAGACGATTGAAAATAGTATTCAGCAGTCGCTTAATAAAGTGAAAGCGTTGCAAGCGGACCTTGAAAAAAAGCAGGCCGAAGCTAAACAAAACCTGGCAGACCAGCAGTCTGCTAAAAACCAGCTCGCTGCGCAGCAGGCACAACAGGCAAGTCTACTTGCCCAAACACAAGGGCAAGAAAGTGCTTACGAGAACTTGGTGTCGCAAAGTAATTCTCAAATTGCCACACTGCGTGCCGAGCAAGCAGCTGAGTTTGCGCGGCTGCTTGGCACCGGCTATCATTCGTCGGGTAACTATGGATCACTCCAGTGGAAAAACCTGACAGCCCAAGTGCCATGTGGTGGCGGCTACCCGTCGTACTATTGCGCCTATGGCCAGGATAGTGTTGTCGATGAATGGCAATTGTATAACCGTGAATGCGTGTCCTATGCGGCATGGGCTATGACCTACCGGTTTGGCTTTAGTGATCCAGTTTTAGCAGGCGTAAGCAAAGGTTTTCATGGTAATGGCAATGCCGAAGATTGGCCAAATTACTTAAACGGTGCCGATAATGGCCGGGGCGGTGTGATCGTTGTTGATAACAGCCCAGCTCCCCACACGGTGGTGATTATTCCAGCGGCTATGATTGGTGGTGTTGGCCACGCTGCGGTGGTGGAGTCAGTAAATCAGCAATCTGATGGCGAATGGTTGCATGTGAGCCAGTACAACTGGAATAGTCCACCAGACGGTAAGTACAGTGAGCTGGATCTAAAGGTGGTGGCCGGGCTTATCTTTATACATTTTTAGTGGGTGTAAATATGCTGAGGGAGGTAACTACCCCTTCACCTCATGGAGGATAAGGCGAAATGCAGCCCGAGCCTCTGTTAGAGACTCGGCGCGTAGTATGCTCCGTGGGGTGAGGGACAGTTGCCCTGAGGGAACGCTGTTAAAACGTTGTGTAAAAAATGCTCGTGGTTGTTTGGGTTCCGTGATACTATAAAGCAAGATATAAAAAGGGAGTTGCATGGCAAAATCGACTGGTGATCTCCGGCCTACGAAAAGGTTTGCGTTGTGGTTTGTGACATGTGTTGCGGCCATTACCTGTGCTGCGGGGTTTGTACTTGGCACAAGGCTGGGTAGTTTTACTGCCTGGCTTGGTTCAGAAAATAAAGGGTTGCCCGCACAGCTAGACTATTCACAACTGCAGCAAGTGTATGACAAACTGCGCGAAAAGTACGATGGTCCATTGGATGCAAGTAAATTATTAGCTGGTGCCGAGCAAGGGCTTGTAGCTGCTGCCGGTGACCCTTATACCGATTACTTCACCAAGGCTGAGGCGCAGCAGTTTTTGAGTAGCCTAAACGGCACATTTTCTGGCATTGGTATCGTCATAGACAAAAAAGATAACCAGTTGGTCGTTGTTTCAACTCTTGATGGCTCGCCCGCAGCGACAGCCGGGCTGCTTGCCAGTGACAAAATTATTAAAGTTAATGACCAAGACACCTCGACCTGGTCGATCGACCAAGCAGTCGCAGCTATCAGGGGTGACGCGGGTACGAGTGTCAAGATAACCGTTTTGCGCGGCCAAGATTTTAAAGACTTTTCGATTACCCGTGCCCAGATTACGGCCCCAAGTGTTACTTGGCAGGAAACAAGCGATAATATTGGCTATATGCGCATCTCGGAATTCAATAACGATACCGGCTCACTTGCCGACAAAGCTGCCCAGGAATTTAAAGACAAAAAAGTTGTGGGCGTAGTGCTTGATCTGCGTGGTAATGGTGGGGGATACGTTAGTGCCGCTCAGGATGTGGCCGATTTATGGCTTAGTAATAAGGTTATAGTGCAGGAACGACGCGGCAATCAGGTAATTGACACGATCACCTCAGGGGATAACCCGCTCCTAGGAGGCTTACCGACAGTTGTGTTGGTAGATGGCGGCAGCGCCAGTGCCAGTGAGATTGTGGCTGGTGCTTTGCATGATAATAATGTGGCGAAGCTAGTGGGTGTCAAAACGTTTGGCAAGGGCAGTGTTCAGGATTTTGTAGACATGCCGGGCGGTGCTGACTTAAAAGTCACCGTTGCCAAGTGGTATACGCCGGCCGGTAAAAATATCTCCAAAGAGGGGATTATGCCAGATTTCGTAGTGCAGCTGACGGATGATAATACCAAAAACGGTCAAGATCCGCAAAAGGATAAAGCTTTTTCACTGGTTCTCCATCCCTAGTTGAGTTGAAAAAGAGTTTCTTGTATACTAAAGGCAGCATGGAGTCAAAAAAGCGGATTCTACTGGTAGAGGATGACACGGCACTAGCCAAGGTGTACGTGTCCCGGTTGGAGCTGGAGGGCTTTACCGTCCGGCATGTTGATAATGGTGAGGAGGCCTTATCAACAGCCGTTGCTTTTCGACCCGACCTAATACTACTTGACGTTATGATGCCTAAAATCAATGGTTTTGATGTACTAGATATTCTACGAAACACCCCTGAAACAATGAGTACGCACGTTATTATGCTAACGGCTCTTAGCCAAGAAAAAGACAAAGAGCGTGCCAAACAACTCGGCGCTGACGACTATATGGTCAAATCTCAAGTTGTCATAGGCGATGTAGTAGCACGAATCAAGGCCCAGTTAGGCATATCAGACAAAGCCGAGTAGAAGTACTGGTAGCGATTGTAGGCCTGTAGGATCAGATACCTGACTCACGCCCACCTCTAGGTGTGTGAGTCCGTGGATCTTGGGGATCCTTATTTTTATTTAACTAATACTCGAGTGCGTGGTGTCGTTTTGCCGGTAAAGCGTTTGACGCGGACCTGCTCAAAGGCGACAATCCCATCCTTGGCGGCATGAATAGTAAAATCGCGGCTCATAAAGGTGCCGGGGCCAGCTATTTTAGTGCTGCCGGTTTGGCGGAAAATAACCTCGCCAGTGCGGACGGTTTGGCCGCCAGAGCGCTTTAAACCGAGCCGTTGGCCGGCTGAATCGTGAACGTTTTTGGCGGTACCGCCAGCTTTGACGTGTGACATGGGTAAGTGTTATTTCCGTTTATTTAAGGGTTAATACTAGTAACTCGCGGGCTACTGTTTGGTCGGGCCGATAGTAAATCAGCTCGTCGTCCGTAGCACACGAAAATCTTATTCGATTATAGCCTATCTGGTGCAGCTCGTCAACAACTGGCAGATGAATAAAACCCCCTCTAGGTTGAAGCCAGGCCGGTACTGCGATACAACAGCGGGCGTCGGGGGCAAGCTGTGGACGCAGATTAACCAAAAATTTACGAATGATGGTGTTGCAGTCGCTTATAATGCCGCCTAGTGTTTGGCGGTCGGGGAGGGCCGTCAGCGGCCGGCCCAAATAGGTTTCAGCGACCACCGTTTTAATAGGAGAGTGCCACTGCATGTTTGTCGCGTCACCTTCGCGCAAATCTGTGCTAATTTGTCGGTGCTGGTAGTTCTGACTTAGCCAGGCTAGGTTGGCCGCCGTGTAGTCAATCATTCTTTGCTCCAAGTCGCTTCCCTCGATGTCGAAACCCTGCAAGGCGGCCTCCATAAGCACGACGCCTGTGCCGCAAAATGGGTCCAGAATCGTTGCCCCGGGTTGAGGCTTGGCGAGATTAATCATAATCTGGGCTAATTTAGGCGGCAACATTCCAACTCGTGCATCGCGTTTTGGCCGCTCGAAATCGCGTTGCGCGTAGCTGTCGATGTCTTGGACAGAGATAGTTCGGCCGATATAAGTTTTATCACCGCCGGCGACCAGCACCAGCTCGGCGCCGTTTTTAACGAGCCCATTGTGTAGAATCTGAGCACTATTGAGGGTTACATTTTTACTGGGGACCACTCGAATTGAAAAGCCCTGAGTTCGCAGTTTCTTTTTAAGCGTTAACGTTAGCCGGTTGATAGCTGGAGTATTCGTAGGTATGCCATAAGCGCTCAGGCCAATTGTAAACTTGCCATTTTCTGGAATCTGCAATTTATTCGGAAGCTGTTGCAAGCAGTAGTTTTCGAGTTCGTTCCAGCGTTGTAGGGTCGTCGTTGCGATGACCTCACAGATTTTTATGGTACCACCAAGTATTTGATGATGGATGGCGTCCATGGGCACATCAAGCAGTGCTGAATCGCGGCCAGCCATGCGCACTTTTTGGGCGCCGAATAACGCCTCAAGTTCCGCCAGGCCCAAGTGCGGTTGTCTTCCAAGAATGCAGAGTACCATCTCTTTAGTATAAAGGATAATGCCGCGCTATAGTCTATAAACTTAGTGTGGCATATAATAAAACGAGTTATGAAGCTCAAGTTTTGGATCAACGTGGCGACGTTTGTCGCGCTCACCGTTATCGTCATTTTGGGATGGCATGATATTGTATCCGCCTTCCATAAGATGTTAATGCTTAATCTGTGGGTTCTGTTATTAATTTTACCGGCACAGTTTTTGTTGTTTTTCTCTGTTGCCAAGGTTTATTATTTTACATTTAAGACCATGGGGCAAAATGTTCCGATGAAAACCTTGCTGCCGGCCAGTATAGAGCTTAACTTTGTGAACCATATTTTCCCAAGTGGTGGCGTTTCGGGTTTTTCGTACCTTAACATGCGACTTAAGCACGACGATATATCGCCGGCCAGATCAACGCTGGCTCAAATCACTCGTTTTGTGTGCGCTTTTGCGACATTTATTGTCTGGTTGATAATCGCATTAGTTTTCTTGGCTGCCGCTAATAAGGCTAATGGATTTATGATTCTCATTACAACGGCACTCACTTGTTTGATTATATTTTCAATGTCGATCATTATCTACGTAATCGGCTCGCGCAACCGAATAAAAATTTTTGCGGGTAGTCTGACTAAAATCATTAATCGGATTGTTTACGTGTTTCGTAAAGACAAACCGGCAATAATTAACATTACAAGTGTCGAGCAGAGTTTTAACGAGCTGCACGAAGACTACCTGCTGATTCGAAGCGATCTTAAGAATATGAAACGGACACTTATCTGGGCTTTTATTGCAAGTGGTGCAGATTTTGGCGCACTGTACGTTACTTTTCTTGCGCACGGGGCGTGGGTAAACTTAGGTGCGGTTATCCTTGCTTTTGCCGTTGCCTCTACCGCTGGATTAATTGCCGTTCTGCCCGGGGGGCTTGGTGTTTATGAACCATTGATGGCCGCCGTGTTGCTTTCTGCCGGTATCCCTGCTGACCTTGCCGTTAGCGCTACGTTGGTTTACCGCGTTACTGGCCTGCTTTTAGCCTTAGGAAGCGGTTATGTTTTGTATCACATAGCATTAAATCGACATGCAGGACACGACACTTAGCGTCAGCGAGCTGCTCGCGATTATTAACCAGACGCTCGATTTTGCTTACCCAAGCGTTGTAGTTGAGGGTGAGGTGGCTTCTTTTAAAGTGAGCCGCGAAAAGTATATTTTTTTTGATCTCAAAGATAACGAGGCAGCACTGGGTTGTTTCATGATGGCGTTTCAGCTGAAGACCATAATTCAAGATGGCATGAAGGTGCGGATAGTTGCCCAACCCCGCTTGACGCCATGGGGCAAGTTTAGCCTAACGGTGCGTGATATTCGGCCGGTGGGCGAGGGGAGTATTAAACAATCCGGTGAATTGCTAAAGACTAAACTAGCGCAAGAAGGGCTATTTGATTCTAGTCGGAAACGTGCTTTGCCAGACATGCCGGTTCGAGTTGGCTTAATCGCATCTGTTGAGTCAGCAGGCTATGCAGACTTTATTAAAATTATTGGCGCGCGTTGGGGCGGGCTGGAAATTACCGTTGCCAATGTGCAAGTACAGGGCGAGGGTGCTGGAGAGCAAATTTTGCGTGCTTTACAATTTTTTAATCAACTAGCCGAGCCAGTTGAGGTTGTCGTGGTAATCCGTGGCGGTGGTTCGGCCGAGGATCTCGCTGTTTTTAACGAAGAGCCAGTGGTGAGAGCTGTTGCAGGCAGCCGGACCCCGACACTGGTCGGCGTTGGACACGAAACGGACACCAGCTTATGTGATTTGGCGGCGGATGTACGAGCCGCAACGCCCAGCAACGCAGCACAGCTGCTAGTGCCGGATCGTCTATCCATTTGGCATCAAATTCAGCAGCAACTGAACAATACTTCGACTCATTTTTTGCAGAGGCTAAAAGTCCAAAGTGTTGCGCTGAGTACTACACCTGAAAAAATGTTTGAAAAAATACAACAAAATATAGCCATTCAAAACCAGCAGATTGCACATCGCCTACAGCTTTTAGAGCAACTTGATCCAAAAAAGGCGTTACGGCGTGGCTACAGTTTAATTCGTGATCCATCTGGAAAACTGTTACGAGCAGGCGGGGCGGATGTTCGAGCTGGAGACCTGCTGACCGTAGAGCTCGAACGTGCCATACTAAATGTAGGAGTAACCAATGTCGACATCTACTAAAAAGAAACAACCCTTAAAACAACAGCTTGCAGAACTGGATGGGCTGCTAGACTGGTTTGATGCGCCAGATTTTGATGTAGATGATGCCACGGCCCAATTTGCCAAAGGTATTGCGCTGGCTACGGATATAAAAAACCAACTCACTAAAGTCGAAAATAAAATTACCGTGCTAAAACAACGCTTCGATCAAGAAAGTGGCTCCTAGTGCCCGTATTGTTTGGCTTGGTTGTTTTTTTGGTCGCCTGTTTTGGTTTAACGGTATTTCGAGGTGCACCTTACGTACCAACCCATAAGCATCAGGTCGAAGTCGCACTGGATTTACTTTCTTTAGAGCCTGGCGGCACCCTAGTTGATCTTGGCTCAGGTGATGGCGTCGTGCTGCTTGCGGCTGCCCAGCGAGGCTTGCGCGTGTATGGCTACGAGATTAATCCAGTTCTTTGCCTAGTGGCTTGGTGGCGCTGTCGTAAATATCGTACCCGGGTAACTATCCGCTGGCGTGATTTCTGGCTCGCTGCATTGCCGCCCTCAACCAAAGCAATCTTTGTTTTTGCGGCTGGGCCGTACATTACAAAACTTGAGCGCAAACTAGTCAAGTTTGCGGCTCAACAAAATAAACGAGTACTCGTAGCTAGCTACGGTTTTGCACTTCCAAATCAAAGGCTGCTACAATCGCGGGACGGAGTGCTTATCTACGAATTCAAACCGTAAGCACCTTTACAAACGGTGTCTCTAAAGATACTATCAATCTATATGGTACGCATGGCATTACGTGACGAGCGAGGTTTGGTTAACCCTCTGGTTATTGTGGTAATTATCTTAGCTTTGCTAGTAATTAGCTCGGGAGGATTTGGTGTGTGGTCGTATATGAATTACGTTGATCAGCGCGACAATGTTACTCAAAAAGTGCAAGATGCTGTGTCTGCTGCTGTTGCCAAACAGAGTAGCACTGATGCGGCCAAATTCGCCGAAGAAGCAAAACTGCCCACCGTTCAATTCGTTGGTCCGTCTGATTTGGGAAGCGTGAAGTTTAACTACCCTAAAACGTGGAGCGGTTTTGTTGCCAGTAATACCAATGGCGCTTATCAGGCGTATTTTCAGCCAGGCTTGGTGCCGCCGATTTCAACCAATAGCCAGTACGCTCTTCGTGTATCAATCCTCGGCGTGCCATACGATGCCATTTTAGCTACGTTCCAGAATTTAATGACAAACGGCTCAATTACTGCTGCTGCAGTAACAGCCGGCGGTGAAACGGGCATTCGATTAGAGGGTAAAATCGAAAGCAACGTCAACGGAGTCATGGTTATAATGAAAATTCGCGACCAAACGCTTGAGATTTATACAGAGTCGCGGAGTTTTCAGCCCGACTTTGATAAAACAATCTTACCGTCGCTTACTTTTAACCGCTAAAGGCTCTCTGTTGGTGCCAGTGTCCGTGGTACACTGGTTACAAGATGAGTGAAGGGAAATCCGAGCCAACAGACAAGGCGCCTGAGGTGCTTATTAACCCTATTGTGGCAGCCGCGCACGAGCTCAAAACACCGCTGACGATTATTGCGCATATTGCGGCTTGTCTCGAGGATGATTTGTTTGCTATGAGCCCCGGCGAGCGGAGAGAATCAATACAGCGGATTCGGCTTTCTGCCGAGCGAACGCTGCGCCTGGCTCAGGGCCTAACGGTCAGCCAGCAACTTAATGACGGGCAGCTTGGCTTGGGTTTTGCCCTGGAGCCGCTCAATATTGCCCAGCTTTGCGAAGAAGCAATTGATGAAATGTTACCATTTGCTCGGGCACAAGATCAGCGTTTTATGCTCAAAAAGCCGACAAGTCCGCAGCTAGCAGTCGGTAACCGTGAGTTGCTGCGCAGTGTGCTTTTTAATTTGTTGGATAATGCGGTAAAACATAACCCGCCAGAGCAAGCGATTCACATTCAACTTGGCGGTCACCGAGGAATGGTGCGGTTTGCCGTGCAAGATAATGGTCCAAGCCTCAAATCGAAAGACGTACAGCACCTATCTCAGACTATTGGCCGCGAGTTACAGCCAATCCGCGGGCGGGCTGGTAATAGCGGGCTGGGGCTATATATTACCGGCCAAATGCTCAAGGTTATGGGGGGACGGCTCAGTGTGCGCAGCGTATCGGTTGGCACTAGTTTTTTTGTTGAC
>DATLVY010000070.1:0-3551 GCA_035576845.1 Candidatus Acidiferrum sp.
GCCTGGCGCCAAGGTTGAAGCCAAGGTGCTGGAACCAGAGGTAAAAGGCGACAAAATTAAAATCGTCCGCTTTGAAGCTAAAAAACGCGTCAAAAAAATTAATGGCCACCGCCAGCAATATAGCAAAATCGAAATTACTAAAATCGAAGCATAAATTTTTTTGCAAAATCACGGTTTTGTAGCCGTGGTTCTACGTTTTATATAGATAAAAATAATATCGCCTAGTAGACTCGTCATCATAAGGCAAGTATTTTTAGTATGGCTAAAGCCAGGGGAAGGCCTGGCTTTACAAAGTGGACGTACTACGATGGTTGTCTGTCGAGAAGTAACTCAAGCTGCCTACGAATCTTGGCATACGCCTTATTTTGTGTTTGCCGAATCGCCTCGCGTGTTAACTTAAATTCCTTTCCAATCTCATCTAGTGTCATCTCATCAAAGCCGGCGAATCCGAATCGTCGGTGGATAACTGCTAGTTCGTAGGAATTCAGATTATCCTTAAGAATTGAATGTAACTGTTGCCGCTGCTCGTCACTGAGAGCGAATGGCGTGGCTGGTTCCACCTTAAAGAGCGTATCGGCGAGTGTATGTAATTGGCTGTGCCGGTCCCTAGTCGGCTCATCAAGCGATTGTGTGGGCAGTGCTTCCTGAAGTATGGACGAGACGTGCTGAGGGCTCATGCCGACGACTATAGCTATTTGTCCAAGGGTTGGGTCATGGCCAAGCTGTTGTAATAGTTGTCCGGCAGTCTTTTTGATTTTACTCCTATCGGCCAGTCGGTTTGCGGGTATGTGTACCAGATTTCTTTGCTCATCGGCTTCTCGTTGTATGAAATGCCGAATCCAACCTGTTGCATATGTGTTCAGCCGCAGACCTCGCGCGGTGTCGAACTCACTAATCGCGCGGATAAAACCAAGTACACCGTAGCCGACACAATCGCCGAGTGTCATAAAAGGGTTAGCATACCGTAACGCTATGCGGACAATCCACCGCAAATGAGCTTCAATAAGATCGTTACGCGCTTTTAGGGCATCGTTGGCATTCTTATCGCTTGCTTGCGCCCTTTCAATCAGGACGAGTTCCTCGGGTTGATTGAAAAGCCTCTTGGGTGCCCCATCGAGGTACTGGTTGATCTCTTTTTGGAGAGTGGTATCAAGTGCAACGACGGTAGTGGCGGAGCGGGAGCGAGCAACTGGAGATCGTCCCTTCTTTTTGGTATCTGCGCTTGGCTTTTCTTGGATCAACTTTTGCATAAGCGTCTCCTCTTTGTTAATAGAGCTAGAGGGGTTCAGACACGAAACTGAAATCACCCATCATATAACAAGGGCCAATTGGGCACGATGCCCACAGGCCTCAAGTATTATTTTATGACTAGTAAGCTTTAACTACAAAGGTTGCTAGGTTCAGCTACTCAACTAAATTTGACTAAAAATTCTAGTATGCTATTATATATAAATTATGACTAACAAACACAACACGCCGTCTACATTGCCAAATGCCGCCGTTATTATGTATGGCGTGTTTTGTGATGCGCGCGGAGTGTGTCTGGTCTAGAAAATAAATATTTCATAAGCCTCGAGATGCCTCCGAACCGGAGGCGTTTTTATACTCTAGCGGTTTGGCGGCGGCTCGGGCCTTAGGAAAACTAAGGCTAGTAACTCTTTAAAACGAGTGTTTTGAAAGGAAAGCATGAGCTACAAACAAAATGCAAAATGGCTGACATGGCTGGCGCCGTTCCAGACGTTATCGATCAGCCCGGCGTATTTAGCGCCGTTCTTTTTACAACACGGCATGGATATCTCGCAGATATTCTTGCTGCAGTCGATTTTTACCGGTGCATTGCTCCTCTGGGAAGTGCCCAGTGGCTACATCGCCGACCGAATTGGCCGAGCACGGGCGATCAAAATCAGCGTGCCTTTGATGGGGTTGATTTTGATACTGTACGGGCTGAGCGACCAATTTTGGCAGTTTACTTGCTGGGAAGTGGGCCTGGCATTAGCGGTTGGAATGGCCAGCGGTGCCGACACAGCCTTGCTGCTGGATTCACTGCAGGCTGACAGTGCTGGTGAGCGCTATACCAAATTGCAGCAGCGTATTAATGCAGCTGGGTTTTGGGCAAGCGTCATTGGTGTTCCGGTTGGATTTTTGCTCGTACGCTTTGTTAACGTAAACACAACAATCGTAGCAGACGGCCTACTGGCCATCATCGGTTTGGCGTTTGCTTGGCGGCTACGCGAAGCACCGAAAAATATCACGACCATGACTCGGCAATCAATGTGGTGTCCGCTCGGTAGGCTTATCAGCAACCCGGAGGTTCGATGGCTCACGCTTCTGGCCTCAGTGCTCAACACTGTTACCTATATTACGTTTTGGCTCTCGGCTTTGTACTACAAAAACCTGGGCATTTCTATTGTGTGGTTCGGTACGATTTTTGCGGTGCGGAGTTTTTGTAAAGCATGGTTGTCACATCGGATTGAGTATAAGTTGCCGGCATGGACGAGTAGATGGTTCAGGCCATTTGCCGGTATTCAAAGGGCCTGGCGGGCTTGTTTCGGCCAGCAGCGATTTACTGGCTATTACCTGGCGTGCTACGTGGTCTTGGCTGGGTTGGTTTGTTTTGGCATGGCCAGCGGCTGGCTGTGGTTGATCTGGGTTGTGCTTGGACATGATCTGATCCAGGCCCTGCACGCCCAACCGTTAACACAGGCACTTAACAAGCACATCGATAACCAGCACCGGGCTACCATGAACAGCGCCGTCAACCTGGCAAAACGATTGGCCACGGCTACGGCCAGCCCGTTAGTTGGCTTGCTAGTCGGAGCGGCCGGACTGTCAGTAGGATTAATAGTGACAGGCCTAGTGGCAAGTAGCCTGGCGTCCCTTGCTTTATTGCGCTTGCACCAGTTAAAGACATTTCGAAAGGAGTAACTTTGCGGCTCCAGAGGTGATAAACCTCTGGAGCTTTTTGCTGTGCGGAACCTTTTCACGCTAGTAAAAACTGCTACAATAAAGTGTAGTATATGAGGGTTAACCAAAAACCATGTCTGGGGTAATTATTGCGGTTACAAACCAAAAAGGCGGCGTTGGCAAGACGACAACGGCGGTTAACTTGGCGTACTCACTGACTAAGTCTGGCAAAAAGGTTTTACTGGTAGACTTTGACCCACAGGGCAATGCGACCAGCGGGCTGGGGGTTGATAAGCAATCGCTCAAGCGAACCGTAATCGAGGCCATTCAAGATAACATGCCAACAGTCGATAGCGTGCTCGAGACAAAATACAAACACCTGCATCTGTTGCCAACCACGCCGCAGCTGGCAAATACCGAGGCGGAACTGTTAGCTAACGGCGAGCACCGTTTCACGCGGCTCAAAAGCGCGCTGTATGGCCACAATTACGATTACGTGATTATCGATTGTCCGCCGTCGCTCAGCTTGCTTACCGTCAACGCCCTGGTGGCGGCGCAATATTTGCTGATGCCGGTGCAGGCGGAATTTTATGCGCTGGAAGGGCTGGGCCAATTGCTCGAAACTAAACAACTCATTGGCAAAAGCC
>DATLVY010000071.1:0-18529 GCA_035576845.1 Candidatus Acidiferrum sp.
TTGTTGATGCGCAAGGGCGGCGAGAGAAATCTCCCGATACTCGCCGAAGCAGCTTTGTCGGCTCGCCGGTCTCAGAGGCAATTGGTTCGGCAGATTGTCGATAGTGGTGCCTTTGTTCATAAGGGTGCCGGGATTTATCTCGGTGTACTTGAACAGAAAGTTGATGGTGAACTTCTGCCGGCGCTTTTACCGGAAGCCAGCGTTATCGTTATTGCTTTTCCGATTGTGAGGCCAGATGGCAAAAAGGTGTGGGGAGTAAAAACGCGCACTTCCCGACGTTTTCCACTTGGGGCGTCGTTGCTGACAGCCGGGCTCCCTGGGTGGGGTGGCCGGTGGAACGCCGGTAGCACCATCCGGAAAGGCGGAACGGAAGATCTAGATGGGTTTATAGGGGTGCTGGTGCCGTGGATGCGCGGAGAGTTACTGAGTTCGTGAGTCAAGAGGCGGTCGTCGATCGCCTCTTTTAACTTGGCTCATTTTCCAAAGCGTAGAGCCTGGGGCGCGGATTTAGAAAAGTAATGCCTATGCTGCAATAAAAGTTCGTAAAGCTGATCATAGCAAGGCTTAATTTCTGGTGATGACGCTACTTTAGGCTGCTTGTTGCTATGTAATTGTTCTAAGGTTACCCGCTCCTTTTGCCAGGAGTATCCCTCACCGATAAAAATAAGCATGATCGGCATAAGCTTGTCCAGTGCGTACACGAATTTTGCCTCAGCCGAGTCTTTTGTTTCATATGCTTTTATTTCCGTAAGCATGTCCGGAAAGTCAGGCCAATCTTTCTCTAATGTACTGAGGGCTGCGCGCTCACGTTCTTCTTTGGTGTCGATAACAGTTTGATCGGCATAAATGTAGGTATCGCCTGCGTGAATTTCAACAAGGTCGTGAACAAGCGCAAAACGGATAACTTTATCTTTGTTAAGTTCTGGAAAATATTCCGCCAGATACCAAGCGCTTAAGGCTAGATTATAACTGTGCTCAGTGTCGTTCTCTTGTTCAAATTTCCCCGGCACATGCGCAATGCGTTCAATTGCTTGAAAATCTAATAGTAAACGGTGCAATTGAATTAGGCGGTTGATGTCTGGCTTTTTCGGCATACGTCGATTGTAACATAGCGGCCGCTATCCTGAAGTCGCCGTTCAGCCGCACTACTTTTTAGGTATATAATTAGACTATGGCCACGCCTCAAATCTCTGGCGGTGTAGTTCACCGGTTACCTGCCGATCTTCGGAAGGCTATTATGGCAGACAAAAAAGCGCTGACGCTCTGGGAGGATATTACCCCGCTTGCCCGTAACGAATGGATTTGCTGGACAATCGCGCCAAAGAGGCTGGAAACTCGGACAGAACATGTTAAGCGTGTGGTGTCGGAGCTGAAGGATGGCATGCGCCGCCCCTGTTGCTGGATAGGTTGCACGCACCGCAAAGACAAAGAGATAAGCCCTTCGGTTCGTTGGGCGCTCAGCCGCAAGCGAGCCTAAAAACTAAGGCACCGATAAAGTGACTCTGTATTAAAGTAAAACAGTCACACTTTCAAAAAGAGTGTGACCGTTTCATGTGTAAGCTTATGCCCCACAGAGCACGCCAGACTCTCCCAGAAGTTCGGGCCGCCCACACCCTCCGACGACTATCCCCTCACCTCATGGAGCACATTACGCCCCGAGTCGCTGACAGAGACTCGGGCTGCATTTCGCCTAATCCTCCATGAGGTGAGGGGATAGTCGCCCGCCCTCCATTATCGACTTAATTCACAAATATATTATAATACGGCAATGGCAACAAAAGTTAATGGTCCTTTACATGTCTACCCGGTTGCTCTTAGCAACGACGAGCTGAATGATCTTTGGCGCTGGTTACTCTGGCGTCAGGGAGTTGGGCAACGCAAGTTCGATACTGCGGTTGAGATAGCCGATAAAACACTCGGCTTGCACGCTGCTCGCTTACCGTCGCCCTTCGCGACGGTGCTTGCCCGCGCCTCCCAGCGCCTGGTGTCTGCTCGTTTTTTTACAACCGAGCAGGAGCAACTGATTACAGTCCGGTGCATGCGCAAAACATTGCACATGCTGCCGCTACCGCTTGCTGCCCAAGCACATAGTGCGACGTTGCACTTTCGGGAGCGTGATACCTTACGTCGTGCGATCAACGAAGGGGTTGATACTGCTACGCTGGAGAGGTGTCTGGTGTCGCTAGTTAACCTACTTGAGCAGGAGGGTCAGCTACCCCACCGTGATTTAGAAGTACGGCTCGCGGGTAAACACTTTTCGGTATCAGCTGCGCGCCTAGCGCTTAAAATGGCTTGGGAACGTGGCCTTGTGATCTATCGTAACGTTTCGGGAGGCTGGAATAGTGAAGCGCGTCAATTCGTATTGACCGAAAAACTTTTTCCTGGCTTTGCACTAACGATAGATCGTCAGGAAGCCACGACTAGCCTTGTACGTCACTACTTCGACCGCTATGGGCCGGCTTCTGTGGCGGATATGATGTGGTGGTCGGGCTTGTCTCAGGGTGCCATCGTAGAGGCAATGAATGTAGCGGGTACAGAGTGGGTCTCTGTAGTCAGCCCATGGAGCCCCAGTGCGCTTTACATGCTCCCGGAGCGGCTCAAGGAGTTTTACGCTAGTAAACGACACATTAAACTGCCCCTGAATTTGTTGGCACATGAAGATGTGGCCTTGAAGGCGTATGCCGACACGCGAAAACGTTACCTCGGTGATCTTGCCCCCGAAAGGATTTTTAACCCAATCGGTGAAGTCCTTCCCGCAATCCTGAATAACGGACAGGTTGTTGGCAAATGGTTTTTGGATGCCAGGGAGCGAAGTGTTCACTGCGACGTATTTCCGGAGTATAGTGCGCACACTGATTCTGCAGTTCTCGATAAACTCGCACAGCGATATACGCGTTTGTTGAATATGCATACCGTTCGGTAACTTGAAATGTTTCCCCGTATGCATGAGCCTGCTCGAAGGAAGCAGGCTCAATTTTTATAGGAAGAGACTATCAGGAAGCGCGTTGCCAATGTCGGCCTTTGTTGATTTCCTCTTTGTCGCGGAATGCTTGCTCAAGGTTCACGTTAAGACGATTAGCAATCGAGCATAAAAATATAATGGCATCAGCTAGCTCCTCTTCAACAGTGCCGAGCTTAGAGTTCGGGTCTATATGCATGTTTTCTGCTTTGCGTACGGCTTTAAACAACTCGCCTACTTCCTCGCCCAGCATAAGGCAATTTTGCGTGAGTGTAACATTGGTAAAACCACGTTCTACCTCAAGTTCTTTAACATACGTCTGAATATCGGTCAGGGTCGGGGATGTTTTTAAATGAAGCATATAGAATATAATAACATTTTGCGTAGCCTTGCATTACAAATACCGGCCTAAAATGACCCTAGCCTACCGCAGCGAGCGGCGGGCTAGGGTCTCAAACCCCACTGCTTTAGCCTTGGGCGTTCCAATTGGCTTCAACAAACGAACGAAGCAATTCGTACCCTTGCTCAAGCTCGATCCAGTCTTTTTCGTCACCCCACCACTGCAGTGGGTTGTGGTGAATGTGAAATTTTGACCAGTTTCTGTCCCAGTCAGACCTGAGATGCGTCCCTCGGATGCCGGGCTGGCTATAAACCTGGGTACCAGGTAACGGCACAAAGCGGAACAATGACACGCGGGAGATACGAGACCCAAGCTCTTCCAAAAAATGCATGGTTTCGAGCGTCGTCTCCATGTTTTCTCCTGGATAGCCGTGGATTATGAAGACTTTGGCCTTAATTCCGGCGTTACTAGCCATATCAATGGCATGCCGAATCTTTGCTTGGGTCGTATTCTTGCGCATTGCCGTTAGTAGCTGCTCGCTCCCAGACTCCATACCAAACTTGATCTCAATGCAACCAGCCCGAGCCATATGATGGACGACCTCTTCGTTAACGGTATCGACCCTCGAGAGAGCCGACCACACCAGCCCGAGGTCTTCAATACTTTTACAGACCTCCACAACCTTCCTTCGATTTACTATGAAGTTATCGTCAACGATGGCAAAGCCGCCGATCCCATACTCTGCTTTAAGATGTTCCAGTTCAAGTCTGGCGCTACTGCCGCTACGATATTGCATTACGCTGTCGCCCGCTGCGCAAAAAGCGCACGGAAATGGACATCCACGGCTAAACATTGTATGAGCCATGAGGGTATCAGTCCCCGCTAAACGGTCATTCAACAAAAAATCGGTTCGTGGCAACAGGTGGCGTGCTGGCAACGGTAGCCAGTCGATATCGCGATTAATTTTCACAGGCGCTTCGCGAATGAGCTTGCCATCATTTTTCCATACCGTTCCTTTAATCCCACCAAACCATCCGCTACCTGCGCGTTCGAGCATCTCAAGGATAGTCTCCTCGGATTCCCCGTAAGATGCAATATCTGCCCGGAAATCCGCGATACTCATCTCTGGGTAGAAGTTGCAGTGAACTCCACCAACTAGTATCAGAACTCCTTCTTTAAACTTGCTTTTATTACGAGCTTCAAGCATGAAGCCATATGTCGCCGAAGAGGCCAAACTGAAGCCAACGGCGTCGAAGACGCGTAGATCTAGCGCCGTATTCTCTGGCGTAACCTTCAGTATCTCAATTTCATGACCAGCCTCACGGATGACAGCCGCCAGATACAGAACACCGAAAGGCGGGAATTCCCGCCGGCCTTCTTTGTACCGAGCCATATCATAAACCTCTGGATACAAGAGGGCAACTCTCATTAATTTGCTCCTTTTGAGCTAAGGATGATCTCGATAAGATCATCCGCGACTTCATTAGCTGATTTGGTGCCGATATCAAAGGGACGTACTGGGTACGTGGTGTTATCCTGCAACCAGGCACATACCACGCGAAACCGTTCCATTTCTCCAATTTCCTTGGAAACATCCTGGGCATGAAAGCGGCTGTAGTTACCTCGCATAGTTGCTCGCTGCAAGCACAGCTCCGGGCTGCCAAACAGTAGTAACGAAAGCGTAGGCATCGTTATCGCTTGGTAAAGACCCCAGGTAAAACCGGGCTCTACTCCATCGAGGCTATCTAAGACGAGCGAAGACGGAATATAACGATCGCAAATGACAACAGTCCCCTTTTCAAGCGCAGGCCGTACGGTATCGGTATCGTTATGGTATCGGTCGGCAGCAGCGAGACAGCTCAACGTATGAGCGTTAAAGCTGTATGTGCCGTTTCGGGCAAGCTGCCCGATATCCGACTTCGTTGGAGTGTGTACCGCAATGGCCGGGATAGCTTTGGCTTCCAATTTCTTGGCAAGCATTTCAGTCAGTGTGGTTTTGCCAATGCCACTCGGGCCGTCTAACGTTACAAGCATCGAAGACTCCTTCTTTATGGGCTCAAAGATACTCCACCCTGTTAAGGTGGCTAGGTTATTTTTAACATAGGTTAAGTTTAAAATAAAGATGTAAGATTTTTATTTCAACTATTGTAGGTGGAGCGAGTGGTTCTTGTCTCTCGCTAGTAATGAAGTCTAAAAGAAAATAATGCCAGTCGAGAGACTTCCTCATCCATAAAAATAACAGGCGCGAAAATTTGAACACTATAAGATAGTTGAATTTTCACTCTGTTAATTTAATTCGAGCTTCCTCAGCTTGCTGGCCAAGCTGTTAGTTGTTATCAAACCGCGACCAAAAAACTCCCCCTATATCAAGAGCGTTTGTAATAACCTTTGCCCTAACGTCAAACCTACAGCTCCTCTTTTGTCTTTATAAACGCTAAGGCAGACGCAACATAGCAAAAACCAGCAGCTGTAATGGCGGCATCAATAAGGCCATACAAAATTATATTGTTAACCACAGGCCGGCTGTCTAGACCAGAAATGTAATATACAATAGTCGAGCTTATCTCTAGCACACCAAAAAGCATTCCCAACACCAACCATGCCATGGCGCGCGTATATAAAGGGCCTATTTTTTGTTTAACTTTTAGTGCAAGGAGAGCCGAAGCAAGAAGGAACGTACCGATCCAGGAACTTACGGCATTAAGAGAAGCCAACGTTGCTTCGTCTAAAGACCCATGTACGTGAGGAAGTTGCGTGCTTAATATGGCGGCCACAATCGCTATGGTTATAACCAGGAACGGAGATTGGATGCGTGATGAGATATGAAGGAGCTGGGAAAACTGCCGCGCGCCAACGTAAATGAGCACACCCGCAAGAATATACGACAAACCAACTGCGACCACGGCCAGGACAAGATTACTTAAAAGATTGAGTGCTCCCAGTACGACTACTTGTATCCAAGAGGCAGCAAGAAGTGTAATGCCGGCGGCAACGAAAGTATAGGCGCGCCGTAACTGTGGTGTAAAGTCCTTTAGCCCTAGGAAAAAGATCAGCGCTGCGCTGAAGTAAAAAACTGCATACAAGGTTGAGAACGCTAAATCAAATCGAAATGCAAATGCACCCCCGCCATAACTTGAAGGCGAGGGCACTAAAGCTGTTGCCACTATGCCGACTACGGCCAGTACGCCCACACTAACCTTTATTTTTGTAGCTCGTCTCATAGTTGTCCTTTCATGGATGTTTAACACCAACAGGTGAATATTGTTCTACGAGCTTCAGGAGACCGGGCGTCATCTTGCCGCGGAGCTCGCTTGGCGCAAAAGTCTGCACCGGGTCCTTGGTTGCTAAGTAGTGCTCTAGGTTAGTGTACACCCCAACAAGTGTCATCTCGTCGGTTTGGGACATAGGCTCATCCGGCAGGATGCGTGATGTTATTTCTCGGACAGTATCTAGCTGTAAATCAATTTCCTGTGGGTTAGAAACGCGGCTTGCTGCGTACGTGACCATATCCAAAATCGTAGCGATATTGCTTGCTTGGCGGTTTTGGTGGTCTCCAAAAAATGTTGAGAGAAAGGACATGATAAATAGATTTTTATATAAGGCTTATGCTTATATGATATGTTACGCTTGCGTAAAACGCCAGTTTATAATGCGTTCACTGCCCAGGTTGGTGGCAGCCAAGGTGAGGTTAAAGGGCGTGCTGGGCCTGTTTCGTTTGTTACAATAACTCTGCTGCCGCTGGAGTAGTCACCGTGAAACCGGCTGGCAATCCTGTCACAGCCTTCTTCTTAACGGGAAGGCTGTTTATCTCACCCCCGCGGGCCTGGAGGCGGGCATGTGCCTGTTTCAACCCACGAAGCCAAATCTTTCAGGTGCGCTTCCCATCCCTTACCCTTGTTACCTATACTGGCGTAGGCTTCTCAACCTTCCCCTTCACCAATTCCACTGTGCTATTTTGCATCCGTATCGCGGCGATCTTTAAAGTATTTTAGCTATTTCTGCCAATTTACGCCGATAAGCGGCCTGGTTAAAACGGCCAGGGTAATCGACCAGTTCGTGGTTCAACACGGTAAAGCCGGCCTGGCGCAGTGGCTCGGCCGCTACTTCATACACGTTGGATTTAATAAGGATAATTTTGGTTTTTGGGCCAGCCAGCTCGTCTACTCGTTTGATAAGCCGAGGCAGCGAGGCCCGAATTCGCTCTTGGCGTTGCCGCTTGGTAGCCTCGTGCGGCTGTGACTCTTCCAGCGCTTCAATCATATAGTAGCCATCGTGCTGAAAGCGGCGCAGCCAGTTTTCTTTTTGCGCTTCCAACTCGGCCTCTGGCAGCTTGGCTGTCTCCGGATATAGCGCCCAAATCGTATTGGTAAACAGCCGGTCGTCCCGGCGTACGCGGTCAGCTCGGTAAAAATGCCGGCTACTCGGCGTGTTGCTATCGGGCGGTGGCGGCGACTCGGCAATCAGCAGCAGTTTTATATGTGGCGGACGATATTGTTCACGGGAGTGATTATAGTTTGTGCTCATAGTTTACCTAGCGGTGGGGCATATTTTTTAGCTTCACGCTGACATAATGTTACTATTAATAGGAAAGGCCTGCAAAGGCCAAGTAAAAATTATCAAGGAGATAACCATGCGCAAGTTCCTTATCGGCTTAACAATTATCGCTGCAGCTCTGCTTCAGGTTGTTGCGACTTCGGGCGTAGTCTACGCCGACCAAGTAATTTATGCACAAGGCGGCGCTACGATGATTTGGGTCAATACCGGTGCGAAGGATTATACCCATCACACCCAATGGGTCAGCCGTATTACGGTTGAATCTGGCGCTAGTACCTGCCCGAGCCTTTACGAAGCGTGGACTGCCGGCTTCTACGCTTCGTCCGTCCGCTGCTCGCCCACCGCGGTTACTTGGTACATTAACCGATGGGTCCCGACTGGCAACTACGTCTGCGGCGCCGCCCAAGCCAGCAATGGCAAGATCACCGAGCGGCAGATTGCTTGTATCGCAATTCGGGTGTAGAAGCATTTTTCCGGAGGCGCGATGATTGAAAGATGCGGCGTCAGTTAAGGCGCCGCATCAAGTGTTCAGCTAAACTGCTATCCGTTTTAAGCAATTGACTACGCCCTATGATCAGAACGGTAGGGTTTAGCAACCGGGGATATCAGCTGAGGAATCGGATGCCCGTTGATTGTGCCAAGGCCATGGAAAATACCCACCACGTTGTCTGGCATCCCAAAACAAGCGCTGCAGAGCACGGTAGTTCCGCTTGGCTCGTATTTCCCGAGTGCCTTAAGTCTGAGCCTGTCGATAAACTGCATCTCCTCTTCGCTGCAGACCTCTTTCAGTAATGGCACAAACTCTTGACGAGCAACGAATAAGCTAATGTTTTGCTGTTGGGCTGCGAGTTGACGCGCGATGCGCGTTGCGACAAACAGAAAAACAAGTGCGCGCTGTTTCGGGTCGATGTCATCGAGCGTCTCGCTCAAAACGCCCCATGAAAACGACCAATCATCAAAAACCACGATCGGCATGTCGATATCTTGAAAAACAGTTTCATCTACTCGACTACCACGCACCACTGTAATTTGAGCAGGCGGAATGGCGCCTTTTTTGACCAAGGTTTCATACACCCATCGCTGACTGCAATGAGCATGCTGCAGTGCGAGACAATACGGCTCTCCGGTCAGGAGTCGTGCCGCTGCCTGCCCAACCTGTTCGAAGTACTCGGCTACTTGCTCCTCACTGATATAAACGAGTGCCTCAGCCAAATGTTCGAGTAATGTGGCGGGGGGTTTCTGAGTCATCAGTAATGTGGCAAAATTCTGAATGTGTTGGCCGCCAGGTAATCCTTTTTGGGTGACGGCGGCATAGAATTCCTGAGGGTTCACAGATAGTACCTACTTTCTCAAAGAACATTCTTTTGGAACTGATCAATTAAGTATTATAAAATTTTAATACAAAAAAGTAAAATATCTGTAGAAAACGGCCTGTTCCAACAGAGCTTACGGTCGTGTTTTCCCGAAGATAGCAACCCCTAGCCACACCAATACAATTCCACTTGGAATCACCAAGAGCCAAGCAAAGTTAAAGCTGCTTGATGAAGGGTTTGGGCTACTGTTGGTTTGCTTGCTGGCGCTTGGCGATCGCAGGGTGGCCGGTGTTAGCCCGGGAGCTGGTGCCGCAACTTCGGGTGTTGGCGCAGTGGTGGTTTCGCCCGCGCTAGCGCTGCTGGCTGTAATTATCGGTTGGCTGATGGTTTTGGCTGGGGGCGAAACCACGACGTTATGTGACGTGTTGTTAGCGGCTATCGCGGCGAGTGTGGTAGCGTTGAGGGTTGTCCACTCGCCGGCACCTTTGGCGTTGATGGCTCGCACTTTTAGCGCGTAGGCTGTTGAGGTGCTCAGATTATTTAATGTGTAGGTCACGGTAGTTGGCGAGATGCCAGAGATGTCGGCCAAGCTGCCGCCGCTCGGCCCCCATTGCAATTCGTAGCTGGTGAGGACGCTCCCGCCGTTGTCGGCTTGGCCAAAAGCTATGGTTAGCGAGGTGGCCGCTGGCGTGATGCGGGCGTCGCTCAGCGCTGCCGGCACCGTTTGGAAGCTGGGATAGTCGGCAGAGTTGGTGCGCCACAGATTTGTAAAGTCCCAGGTGTTTAAGGGCGCGTTGGTGTGGTTGTTAAAAAAGTAATTGGGTGCAGCACCCGCAACATTGGCACCGGTACAGGTTATGGAAATTTGCAAATCGCCAACGCAATTGGCCTGCACACTGCGAGTGACATCCCAAGCTCCAGAGATAATTTGGCCTGGCGAGCCGGCATCGGTAATGCCAACTAAACCGCCGCTGATAAGACCTGTCACGTGGCCGGTGGCAAAGGTATCTGTCAGGACACCGCCGTATAGCCCGCCCGTAAACCCGCCTACAAAGTTATCGCCCGCCACGTTACCACTGGCATAACTGGTAGCATAGGCAGTATCGTTGACCCGGCCCGAAAAACCGCCAACGTAGTTATGGCCGGTAACATTGGCTGTGGAATAGCTATCGGTGACGGTTGACCCGTTGCCGTCATCGCCGGCAAAACCGCCAATGTATTGCGACTGGGTCGGGTCGTCGATGTTGCCAGTGACACCGCCACCCAATACGTAAGTTCGGGCTACATCCGACCAGTTAACTTCGCCGGCAATGCCGCCGATTTCGTCGGTTAGGCCGGAATTATTTTCGCCATTAACGGTGGTGTTGGAGGTGTGGCTATCCGAAACGCTAAACTGGAACATGCTGCCGAGCAGGCCGCCAATAAAAGCGCCACCCATAGCGTTGCTATCGGTGATGGCGACGTGGTCGACGCTCCCAAAGCCGTTGGTGCCGCCGGCTAGCACGCCAACATACTCCAGCCCTTCTACCGACGAATCGCTGATGGTTAGGTTTGAAACTGTGGCGCCTGCCAAAAAGCTGAACACACCAATATGGTCGCCCGATAAATTTATGGCACTAACGCCGCTGATGGTATTAAACCCGCCGTCAAACGTGCCCGAAAAACTGCCGATGGGCGTAAACATCGAAGCCGAGCAGTCGATGGAACTGGCGAGCTTGTAGTTGGCTGCCAGGCTGTTACTCACCTCCTCCAATTGGGCGCAGGTGGTAATTTTGTACGGGTTGAGCGGCGTGCCGGCTCCGCTGCCACTAAACGCCAGCGCGGCCGGAGCGCGCATCAATAACGCCCCCGCCAAGCAGCCAAAAAAGAGCGCTACTATTACACTGAGCTTTACGTGCCTCACCCACCATTCCTCTTATGCCTATAAGTTTATCGCAAATGCTGGTGAGTTCCAATGTTTTATGTATGAAAATACCGACACATCGCGGCGCCTACTTGCTATACTCAGTACATATAGAGGAGCGTGTATGCTATTAAAACTAGAGGAAGGCGATTACATAGCGCTTCCACCAGGGGCCGACGAGCGCCAGGCGCAAAAGCTTTTGGGCCGGAACAAAAAGATAAGGATTTCTGGGTTGATTGCGATTGCCGTTATAACAGCGGTTACCATTATGTTGCTGGTCATAACCCAACATGCCATTGCCCCGATTGAACCGATTGGGGTGCTTGTTTTTGGCCTGTCGCTGCTGAAGTTTTATAACGACAGTGTTGAGTTCTTTGGCGGTTTGCGCCTGCGGCGGCGTTTGCGCCGCTTTGAAACCGAAGGCAAGCTGGTGTGGGTGCCGGTTGGCCTAAAAATCCGGGCCGATGCGGCGTGCCGGCAGAAGAAAACGCCCGTCCAAGGCGACTTATTCAGCTACGATATGACAGCTGCACGCAGCCTGGCGGTGCTATACCGGGGGCTCGGCAACAACAAAAAGCGACAGGGCTCTGCCGAGCTGCGCGAACAATTGGACACGCTCATCGACAACCGTATTGCGGCGTGATTCGTGTTTTTTCCCAACTACTCTTTGGCCGGCGCCGCCAATTTGTGGTGACACCGTAAGCCTAGTTGATGGGCGTTTCGTTTAGATTACGCCAGTGTTTAATAATTTTATAAATCACTATTGCGTATCAGAAAAATATTTGTTATGATATCACCTGACAAGCACTTGGGTCGCATGACCCAATCTTTTGTGCCTTGATATACTGCAGAAGGGTTTGCAGCTAGCTACCTGGCCTTTGGGCCGAGGGAGAACTATGACAAAGCATAATGATTTTGGCTACCTGAGCCGGTCGAATTCAGGCAACTTAGTGAGCCTTGTGAGCAAGGGATCGCCAGACGATCTGCTCACCATCCACGAGGTCGCCGTGGGCCTCCGTGTCGACGACACAACCGTCCGTCGCTGGATCAACAACGGCGTTTTGGATGCCGTGACTTTGCCGCATCTGGGCAAACGTCGCGGGTATCGCGTGAAGAAGGGCACTTTGCGCGAGCTGCTTAACATCGCCGCAGATGCCTAGCTAACCAACTCGCCAGTCCCAGAGTGGAGTGGTTGCACACCTGTGCATCCCTCCACTTTTTTGTTTCCAGTAAAAACTTGTTTACGCACGTTGGCTGACGGCCGCCGTACACACGAGGTGTGTACGCCAAATCCACAATTGAAAGCGCTTATGCATTGACAGCACCCTAAGCCTTTGTATTTAATGAGGACAGTAACTTTTCGAATTAGGAAGGAACGGTAACATGCTTTGTCAACTAGTGTTTCAACCAGTTATTAAGCTAATCCAAGTTGTGGTGAGCGTCATTGAATGGGTGGTGGAGACGATCTGCCAGTTGATTCAAGAGTTTGTGAATGTTCTAACCTCGGTTCTTCAATACATATGTAATACGGTAGTTCAAACGGTCTGTGGCGCTGTGTGCAGCGTCATTTGTGGTATTTGCGACTTTTTCTGTGGCATTTTTGGCTGCGACTGTGGCTGCGAAAACGTTTGTAACAATGTTTGCAACACTATCACGAGTGTGGTGTGTGGGTGGACGTGGATCTTAACCTGGGTTCTGCAAGCTATCACAACCCTGGTGTGCAGCTATATTCTAAAAGCGTTTATAGCGC
Source organism: Candidatus Acidiferrum sp. (assembly GCA_035576845.1). GTDB lineage: Bacteria > Patescibacteriota > Saccharimonadia > Saccharimonadales > EFPC-124 > DATLVY01. The sequence continues at coordinate 12,820 of DATLVY010000071.1, forward strand.
TGCTGAATATTATCGAGGCGATTGTGACCATGGTGCTAACCTGGATTTGCTCGGTAATAGACGTCTTTATCCGCTGGCTGCTGTGCTGGACATACCTAGCCGAAATCTTCAACAACACCGACCAACGCCGGCTGAAAGTTGCGCCAAAAATCGTGCCAAATAACCAAGGCTACTCGGACTGGTTTGTCTATGTTAATAATCCTAACCAGGACGGTACGGTCAGCCAAAGTACGCAAGGGTACATTTTGAGCGACAAAGGCAAACCGCTTGCGCCGGTGGTAGATCCTGAGACGGAAGCAATCGGCTACTTTGAGGTTGAAACCCGCGGCAATAGTATCCTCGGCAATTTTAAGCAGCAGGATGGCCAAAATATTCCTGGTCAGCCCTCCCTGTATTATGCTCACAAGGTGTTGGAGATCGCCAGCCACTTGCTCGGAGACGCTTTCGCTACCCATCCATCAGATGATGGCACTGGCACTGACTTCCACAAAAATTTGTTAACCTACAACCCGAACGTCCAAAAACTGCTCGCTAAAGATAAAACACTCTCCAATAATAGCTATAATAACTGGAGTGGTAAGTACACTAATGCCAGTGATGCCAATTATTTTGGTGACGATTCGATCACCGATATGGGCGTACGGGTCGATGTTGATGCTTGTAACCACCCGACCAACACGTTCCTGGATCTGGTAAATGGCGACATTGAATTTACGCCCGGTAACTCCACCATTGCCGAGACAATGAGCTGCGGCGCTGGGCAAACACTGACCTTTGACCAAACCAACTTCCTAATGCTTAACAAAGACAACGACAGCTCCGCCATTACCACGTACCTGGTTTCAAAATACAACGCCAATGACACGTCGGTGGGCTGTAACGATTTACTCGGCTACACGGTCGTTACGTTTGAGGGCAGTGATCAGCCGCTTTTTATCACCAGTAAAGTGCTGCCGTACGACGCTGACACCAATCAGATGATGGCGAAGATTGTCGAAAATATCTCTGGATCAAATCAAAATATTGTCCGCGTTGCCGAAACTTATATCCACGAGAGTGGCCACCAATGCGGCCTGCTGCATGATTCCGACAAGCCGGATTGCGAAAACGACACGACGCTGCATGTTGCCAAAACGATGAATCCTAACGGCAGCGTACGCCGCGTGCTGACGCGCTTGCAGTGGTGTATGATGCGGACCAGTCCGTATATCTCGTCGGGTTCGGAAAAATCATTCACCAAAGCTCCAGAATTGCCAGACCCGGGCAATGACTAGGGCATTCAAATGAAGTGGCGCAAACATGAAACAGATGAAAATTAAAGTCTGGCAGGGTGCGCTAGCACGCAGTGTCGGCGAGCGAGATGTTAAGCGCCAAGTCAGATACAACGACCTGCGTAAGCTGGTGAATGCCCACGTGCCCGAGATTTTTCGCGAGTACTTCACCATGATCGTCGGTGGTTTGATTGCCTTTTGGCTGGTTGCCGAGCTTTTATTCCTAGCCTTCCATGTACAGCCTCTTTATACATACGTCTCGCTCGGCTTACTGTATGCTTTGCAGTCGACTTATTATAAGTATCGGCTATGGAAGGACCCTAACTACAAAATACCAAAATGCCGCTGTAACAGCCGCCCGAACGAAAATATGGCGCAGGTTTTAAAAAGCAAAAGCAGCGTCGTGATGCACATTCCCATCTCGGCACTGGCAATACTGTTTTATGTCTTGTTGGGAGTTGCGTGGTATGTGGGCTACGCCAACGCAACGCTTGTCATTGCCGTTGCAGCGCTTTGCATCAGTGCCTACATGAGCTATACAATGATCCACCGTATCGGCAGTTTATGCTCGATTTGTGTCAATATAACAGCGTTGAACGTGCTGATTATGGTGCGGCTGTTGTTTTAATGCAGTGGCTACCAAGAGCGCTTGGACCTAATAAATACTCCGCGCTTTGGCACAGCCGGCGCTCAACTCGGCTTCCTTACTGCACACGTCGGTAGTCTGATACGGTTTGGCCAGCGCACTGCGCAGTTGCTGTTGGATTGCCTCGATCTGCATCGCAAACGAGGAAGTCTGAATTGCACAAGCAGGCTCGTTTGGGCGTTGCTCTTTAAGGTTTGAGTCAATCGTTAACCCGTGTAAACCGCTAGTGCATCCTTTAATCTGTCGCAAAAGATCTTCCAGACTGTAGGTGGTGATATAAACAGTGCCATCGTTATTGAGCACGTAGTAAGCGCCGGGTGCGGCTACCGACAAACCAACGCCCCACTCCTTAATATCAATCACGCTCTGTGTCGAGGTATTGATCGGCGTTTGAGACCAAGGGCTCCACACGATTATCCCTATTCCGGCAGCCACAACCAAAATCATGGCAACGAATACCCAAACTAGCTTAATACGCAATAATTTATAATCGATGACTGTAGCCATATATATAAGTATAACGAACCAGTACGGGTTTTATCAGCTAAGTAACAATTAAAACTCTGGGTGTGAAATATTGAAAGCGAACCTGAGCACTAGTCTGGAAATGCGAGACTTTAAAAAAGTGAGCCGGCCCCGGTTAGGGTGGCTCACTCGTACGGCTGACCAAAGTGAACACTTGTCTTTTTTGAAATGTTGAGCCGGCCCGGAATTCACCTGCTCCCAAGTCTATATATACTTATCGCTCGCAAATGTTCCATGAACGCTCCCCTTTGGAGTGAACTGCGGAGGAGTCTTGCTACTGCAAGAGGGCTATCATCTTCGTCCAGGATGAGCGTTCCCGAAACAGCCCCGTCGCTGTACCGGCTCACTGCCGAAAGCAGCCGCAGGTACTCCTCGTTGGTTACTGAGTCGTCCTTGCTTGGCTGGAAATTTGGGGTCACGCCTAACCACAGCGAAGTGATACTGTTCGGCGGAAAGGTGCAGGTGGTTGCATTTCGCGGGATTGCCCCCATGCTGACTTGCTGTTCCAGGGCAAGCCAGTCGGCGTATGTTACATACTTGGTGGTGCTGAATCTGTGGCGATTCAGTGTCTTGGCAAACTCACGGCAGTCACAGGCCCCCCGCAGTTTTCCAAGTCGCAGCGAAGCCAGTTTGGACTGATAACTAATGATTGCAGCTAGGTCACCAGCCAGTTCCCTAGAATCCTCTGAGCCCATTCTTATCCGCAGCAGGCTGCAGACTTCGCTAAAACCGCAGGCACCGACGCTGATACTGCGCCTCCGACGTATAGTATCTGCCATTTGCTTTAAGAAAGCATGTTTCTCGATGCGATAGAGCTCATCCAACGATTGGATGCTTAATTCGACAGCGTTATCGAGGGTCGTAACCAGCAGCGATATTGCCTCAGCAAGCCCATCGTAATCGATACGGCCGGCAAAAGTCACGAATTCAACAAGGTTGATGGTGCCAAAGGTTGCAGCTTCGGCAAACGCCAGCCCAATATCGATGCAAGGAGCAGTTGTATACAAGGGCTGCGAGTTCGAGCCGGGATTGAGCCGCTCGAATTCGTCAAGAAACACAATCCCCGGCTCGCCGCCCAAATGGATCGAGGCAACAAGATGGTCGAAAATCTTGACGGCATCTACTGCCCTATTGCCAACCTGAAGATGCTTAAAACAGAGGACGGCCTGACGAAACGCTTCCGATATGGCGACCGACAGATTAAAATGAGACAACTTACCGGGTGTGTCCTTGGCCTTTATAAAGGACACGATATTTTTATCTGCTGCGTCCATGATAGCGATCATCGAAATTGGACGGCCGTCGGCTTGACGGCTCTCTTCAAATCGACTGGCTAGTCTATCAAAGTACCCTAAGACCGCTAGAACTGCCTTTGGGCTAGGCAAGCCATCAAGGCGTAATCCAAACCCGGCATTGCGCGAAACCAGGAATTCAAAAGCTAGCTTAATTTCGCCGGTGTTTTCGATGCGTCCGTAGGGAGACACTTGAACCTTAACCGGAAAAGCGGCTGCCGAAAAGTAGATATCGAGCGCGTTTTCGTGTTTACCACCATTGGCCAAAGCTGGAGACCCGAGCGTCACCTCGCCACTCTTCATGATGCGCTTTAGTTGCTTCCTAAAGGCGGTAACCTCGGTTGTATCTGCGCCGAAGTAAGTGGCAGAAGCCCACGTGAGGTGGTCGATTACCCTGTCGATCGCGGCGTGTGGCGATTGGTCAGGATGTTCCAGGATACCCCTATCTCTTAAAATGTGGCGAGTGATTTGTTCGAATGGATACCGAGAGCGCATAGAGAACCTCCATCTTTGCTGCGAAATTTTAACTACCAACAAAGTTCATCGCATACGCGGTGACTTCACTATTTGTTATAACACAGCGCTATGGGTGGGCAAAAGATTCGGTTAGAACTGGTTTACTATTCTTGAAACGGATTTTGCCGGGCCTGGTTAAACAGGGTCTGAACATTAACGCTATTATCTTGCAGCTGCTTGATTTTGCTGATGGTGGCTTGGTCGATATGCGGCTGGCTGGAGCTAGACTGGGCGCTTAAAACCGACGGGTCGGGGCCGACATTGCTCAGTATGTTAATTTGCCAGATTAAATAGGCATACACAATGGCCAGCACCGTTAAGAATACGGCGATGCGGAACCGTAACAACTGCCCTGGGGTGCGGGCGATTTTGGTGCGAATGCTGCTAAGGTTAATACTCATGGTTTTATAAACTCATCGATAATTAAAGTAAATGCCACCTGGCTGGGGTTTTTGGCGTCGGGCTGGATGCTGATACTGCTGACCTGGGCGGTGCGGCGGTTTTGCTCGAGCTTGGCCAAAAAGGCGGCGAAACTACTGTAGGGCACGAGACTGGTGTTGGCCTGGGTGATAGTAATTTGCAAATCATAAACACCCGGGATACTTTTAACCGGCGTTACCTGGGTGAGGCCGCCACCTGCCTTGGCCGGCGTACCGCCTAGAGTCGAGGTTGGGAAGGTAATGGAACTAAGATTATGAAGGCCGGATTGTGAGGCCAGGTTAACGATTTCGCGCACGGCCTCGGCCTCGTCTTTGTCTTGCGGCACGACGCTTTTGGCGATGTTGTTGAGGTCGGCATAGGTGGTGATTGCCTTTTTATCTTCAGCCAGCTGGGCTTGCTGGTTGGCGGTGGCCTGGTTTTGGGCTTTGAGGATGGCGAGTGCGTTAGATTGGTTGCCAAGCAGGATGGTGGCGCCCCAGGTGCTGGCAAAAATCCCCACGCCAAGTAAAGCAAGCAGCACCACCAAAACGAAAAACAATTTTTTATTGCTCATGACGACCCCGCTTTGGCATTGATGAACAAGAAGGGATTGTTTTTGGTAAACTGCGCCCGGATAATGGCCGTGCACGGATACGCCGGGTTGGTAATCTGCGCGCCGGTGGCGCAGCTGATATTGATAAGGTCAGCGCGCGCAAAAATCTGGTTGGTTGGATCGGCCAGGTTAATTTGCAGCTGGGTGGCGGCCGTGTAATTGCTGGTTTGGGCGGTGATGTCGATAGCGCTCTCGGTTTGCGAGATAGACAAATTGGTCAGAATCACGCTCGAAGGCGTCAAGCTGCCCAGCCGCGCCAGCAATTTAGAAAACAAAATTTCTTTGGACAAAACCGTTACCATCAGCTTAAGGTTGTTCGAGATGCTGGTGATTTGCCGCTCGGTGGCAGTGACATTGGCGCTAGCCAGCTGCGATTGGACCGTAGCGATGCGGGTTTGATAGGAGTTAATCGAGGTGCTCATGGCAA
>DATLVY010000072.1:0-12977 GCA_035576845.1 Candidatus Acidiferrum sp.
CACCAGCTCCCGCGGTTCTGGCCGCGTACCAACCACCTGCACGTCGCATAACAGCCCTCGAATTGCGACGATTTGGCCAATAACTTCATTCATGATGCATCTGTACTTTATCCACCTTGTTTTCTGCTTTCAGTATATAGGAATAAGCGTTAGCGGTAAAATCTTATCCGCAACCGCACCCACGTTATGATGTCTGTCCTATGTTATATGTAACATTAATCTTTCACTAACTTAGAAAGGCAGGTTCGCCTGGGGTTATCACCTCAATTTTACTGGCGGCTAGCACTATATGGGCTGATTTTACACGCACCAGACCGTGCTACACTAAGCTTATGGTTTTAAGTCGCGTCGCTTTTAAAAACGTTAACTGGGTTTTTGTTTATGCTTTTCTTGGCGTACTGGCGATAGTGTTATGGGTAACAATCCAGTCGGCTGGCAGAGAGACCTTCCTAACGGACGCTATGCTGGTGCCTGGAGCCATAGCAATCGTTGGCCTGTTCTGGCGACAGTATAAATCGGCTTATTTTTTAACTATTGGCTTGGTTAGTTTATTTGGATTACTGGCCGGGCTTGGACTCAATAATTTCAGCAGATTGGATTGCGGTCCGGAATGCCTCGAACCCGCAGCTAGCACTTGGGAACTTTTAGTGTATGGGCTTATTTGGGTTGGACTTCCTCTGCTCCTACCATTTGTCACGACCAAATATGTGTCGGCTTCGGCCAATCCAAAGCAAAAGCTTACTTTGGCTCAGCGCTTGTTACTCATTAGCGTTATCTTCGACGTTATTGAGGCACTCATCTCCGGCACTATCACCATTGTCGGAACATTGGTCGTCGTGGCTTTTGGCGGTGTTGGCCATTTTTTGGATATGCTGCTAATTCTGCTGCCCATTATTGACGCTGTTACCCTGTACAAATTTGTTCGCAAACCAGTGACCGCCCGTACTTCAACTTACTTCACCCTGAGTCGGATTGTTTTTATAGGTGTTATCATGTGGCAATATTGGGGCGAGTTCACTGACACTTCAGCGACCAACAACAGCCTCAATTCCCTCATATGGCCGACGATACTAGGGTTTCTATTCTATAGCTTTTGTGCTCTGGTGATTTACAGGGAAACGAGGGCTAAGCGGCAGCTATGGACACTACTCGCCGTCGCCGCTATAGCCCTTACGGCCATTGCAATTTCGGGCATTATTGTTAACTCGACAAGCACTAGCACCTTTGGCCCGTTCGGCATCCGGCATGATAACCAAGTCGCTTCGGATTTTGATTTTCTCTCTGGTAATATTCAAGACTTCGCTTTACACGACAACCATTTTCCCACTAGCCTAAAGCAGGCTGTAAATGTTTCAACCAGCCTGGATACGGATAGCCATGTCAGCGAGCGAATTAGCCGATATCGCTACCTGCCCGATAACCAAACCGGTACATTCCAACTATGCGCAACGTTTGCCTATGCCACTGCAAGCGCCAACCACTCCAACGACACATCCCTGCACAAGGCCGGTTACCAGTGCTTTACTTATAGCACTGACTAGTTTCGTTTGCGCTTATACGGCCGTTTCGTCGGTTTAGATGGACCGACGATGCTACCGAGTAAGAGGAGTAGCGCTTTCATGGCGCCTCCCAGCAGAACCAGTGGCCATTTTTCCCATTCGACGCGCTTGACGTAATGGTGCGAGTAGACAGATTTTGCGTTTATTTTCCACGATTCGCGAAGTTTGTTGATGGGGATGGCTCCGGGCGGCGGCAGGATAGTTGGTACAAGGTTGAGAGTTTTTAAATCGAGGCGATACCAAGCCTGACCCTGGTCGACATACACTAGCAGCGTGTCGGTAAAATAGTGTTTGGCGACTCCGGCCATGCGGCGGGCGATGTCGGCGCTTAAAAATTCGAATCGGGGCTTAATCTCCACCAGCGCGCGATGCGTTTGGCCATCAATCTGCAGGGCCAGTTCGAGATCAGGCGTGTAATTAAACCGCTTGACGTTCAGCCCTCTGTCCATCCGCCGCCAATGGTTTTGATAGCCGTGTTCGACCAGCCATTTTACAACCTTTTCTTCGAGGTTAGAATCAAACTTAATGAGCTGACCGTTGATTTCGGCGGTGTGTTGGTGGCCTTGGTGAGCGTAAGTTGGCATAATAGCTATAATATCATTTTCGCCTCGCCTAAGCTTAGGCGGAAGCTGCTAAAGCGCGACAAAATTAAAAAGTCCCTCGCCTTGAAGGTTCGGGACTCTTTCTTGCTAGGTTGCGTTTACGATTCGGCCGCAACCAGGGCCTCGAGCTCAGCCCAAGTGTGTGGGCTAAGCACGGACTCTTTATCACCGACGATCTCTCGAATCTCTTCGATGAATCGCCTCGGCACCCCTCCTCCTTTTGCAGCAAAGGTAGCCAAGGCAGTGTCGAGATTGACGGTCGTCCCACCGTCAGAGGAGCGTAGGCAGTGAGCGTCGTCCGTATAGGAGTTGCATAACATCCCAACCCTGAGGTCAAGGCAGACCTCGCAGTCTCCATACTCCCAGGAGGTACCGCAGACCCGGCAATCGCCCCAAGGGTCAAGTCTAGCATTCATTTATTTTCTCCAATGTGCTAATGGCTCGCGTGAGCCAGTTACAAACCATTGATACTAGTTTATCATATAAAATGATAAATGTCAATACTCGACATTCCTTAGAGACTTACATCTCGGCTTCTCGATGCCCGCATCGACCGTACAATCTCCTTCAACCGCTCGTCAGCCTCGTTGCGTTTGGCGTGGTTATATTCTAGTTTGTAGTCGTGCGAGAGTTCGCTGGCGCGCTGTTTGGCGCGACTCATGCTGTTAAAACGGGCGGCATATTGGGCAAGTTTGCTTTCCATAATCACCTGAATCAAAGCCACGCCAAACATCACCGACTCCATATAATCGGTAATTTTTTGGATGCTGGGCTCAAAAATATAGTCACGAGTACTGACCACTTTACCGCGCTCGGTAACGCTCTCAGATAGCTCCTGCACAGCGGAATTTAGATCGATACGAGCCACCTCCTGCACCCGCAGCGAGTTGTAGGTTTGGTAAAAAACAGTGATTTGGTTGTAGTCAACCAGCGCGTCAGTGATATCGGTTACGCTAAAGTTAGAGTCATGCTCTGGCATGCGAAACGTTTGCACCACCTTAACCTGCCGGCCATTAAGCAGCGAGACGCCATTGCCGCCTATCACCATGATGTCAGTTTTGCCGGGGTTGGTGTAGGCCGCCAGCAGATCGTTGATAATTTGCTCGTCGCTACCGCCGCTGAGTTTCCCCTCGGTGGTAATAGCTAGCAGAACGCTGCGGCCGCCGGGCTTGTTGCGCTCACGCGTAAAATGATCTTTGGGGTTGATGCGTAATTCCTGGTAAGTTGTCCATAGCTGAGCAAAAAACGTTTTGCTGGCTACCACGCGGTCGTGGATTTTAGCAATGTGCATGCTGGCGATATTCTCGAAGATATCGGTGAGGCCCTCGATAACGTGCGTCTGCGATAGCTCACCCTTGATGCCGAGCGCACGTCTCATGCAGCTGGCGTCCCGACGGTTACTGTTTGCAGGAGTTTTTGTACGAGCGGTGCAATGTCAGCTTCGGACTTGACACCTGGCGCAAGTTGTTTAACTTGGCTTTTTAGCAAGGTCACGTTCAGCTTGGTTTTGCCATTGGTAGTCAAGATGGCCTCGAGAATAAGCTGCTGCTCGAGCGGCGAATAGAGCTCGTCCATCCCCTGATGAAAGGCTTCCTGGATCAGCTGCCCAAAGCTCAGCGACAGTTTGATTTCGGGTGAGGTGTCGGAGCCAAAGTGCGCAAACTCGGCCGCCTGCCGATACTCGGCTAGCTTTTTAAACACGGTGCCGGCAATCTCTTTTTGCCGCGCATTTTGAGCCACGCCGCCGACGCGCGACACCGACAAACCCACGTTAACCGCCGGGCGGATATTTTGCCGGAAGTTTGCCAGATCAAAGATAATCTGGCCATCGGTCATCGAAATAATACTGGTCGGAAAGTACGCCGTAATATCATCGCTGGGTGTGATGACCGCTGGCAGTGCCGTCAACGTTTTGCCATTACTACCCAGTTTGCCGGCTCGCTCTAGCAGCGATGAGTGGGCATAAAACATATCACCCGGGTAAGAGTCGCGGCCCGGGTTAGCCTGAGTCAGCAGCGCCACCTCGCGGTATACCTTAGCGTGCGAAGATAAATCATCGTAAATAATCACCACATCCCGGCCGCTGTACCACAAATATTCGGCCATGGCACAGGCAATATAGGGCGCGAAGTACGACTGCGCCAGCGACTCAAAAATGTTGGCGACAACTACAATGCTGTTATTAATGGCACCGCTTTGGGTCAGCACACTAATTGTGCGCTCAACCTCTACCCGGCGCTTGCCAATGAGCACGTATACCACAATCCGGTCAGTCCCGGCCTGGCTGCGGGCCACCTGCAACAAAAAACTGCTCTTGCCAGCCTTAGTGTCGCCAAGCACCGCGATGCGCTGGCCAAAAACCACGGTAAATAAAGTATCGACCACCGTTACGCCAGTTGGCAGCTGGTCTTTTAGCAAAGCGCGTTCCATAACTCCAGGCGCTTTATTGTACACCGGCCAGGTGGTGCGAAGGCGCAGCGGACCTTTGCCATCAAGCGGCCGACACAGCGGGTCAACCACGCGGCCAACCAGATTTTCGCCGACTTTAGTAACAAAAGAATTGGACTGCAATACCACCAACTCACCCAGTTTCGCCTGCTCGTTTTCCATGGTTAAAATAGTGACGGTTTCGGGCCCAACCTCACGCACGATACCCAGCTGGCCAGATTCGAACACCACCATGCTGTTGATGCTAGAGCTGTCCAGCCCCTTGGCCGTGATAATATAACGATCGACTCCCACAACCTCACCCGTGGGCTGATTGGCGGAAACGAGGCGCTGAAAATCGGCGTTATCGAACATCGCCTGCCAGCTCCGCAATCCGTGCACGGTTATTTATAAGTGGCTCACGAAAAGATAAATCCCAGACATGCGAACCGGTTTGCACCACGATACCCCCGCAAATATCGGCACGCATCGCAAAAGTCAACAGCATGTACGGGTGCACTTGGCTGCGGAACCACACCGTTAGCTGCCGCTTGAGTGTGCGGGCCGGCAGCGCCGCCAGGCTCAGATGAGCAACGGGTGCCTTGCCATGAATGGCTTCGAGGCCCTTTTGCAACTTTTCGGCTGCCTCGATATTGCCCAGCTTGAGGCCAGAGCCGTGAAAAACCCCAAGTAGCAGAGCCGAGACATGGAGCGGCTCGTCGGCTTTTTTGCCGCCGGCTTTGGTACGGGCGTTCTCATCACGCAGCGCATCGATATAGTCGTGCAACTCTAAAATAACCGTGCCCAGCTGGTCGCTTGAGTATAAATCAACCGGCAAGTGCAGGGTTGCTGGTACCGCCGCAGCGCTCATTTTAGAATATCCCGCTTAATGTCTTCTTTATGCTGCTCGAGCGCGGCAAAAATGTAGGTAGACTGCGCGCCCAAGTCAACTTGGTCGCCCAAGGTTTCAACAAGATAACTGGCCACCACATCACCAATTTGATCGCTTATGGCCGCCACGCGTTTCGTTTTTTCTTCAGCAATTTCGTCTTCCAGGTGCTGCAACAGCTCGGCTTTACGAGAATTTAACTCCTTTTGCAGCTTGTCAAACTCAGCAATACTTTGGTCGCGTAGGGCTTGCAGGCTGACTTCGTATTTTTCAAATTCCTGAGATAGCTGCGAGCCGGTCTGCTCATCCAGCGCCGCCGCGAGCCGGTCAACGGTGTTATCGAGCGAATGCTGCAGGCGCAGCGCCGATTTTTTGCCAACCTCAATCAGCTGTTTGCGCAAATCGCGGCTGACCTCGTTCATATCGATCTCGGTCAGAAGTTTGGCGCTTTCGATATGCACATCGTAATTTTTGGAAGTCGTCAACTGTCGCTCGCGCAGCTTTTTCTCGAGATAATTCGGCACCCAGGCCACTAAACCAATATTGGTGAGTGCAATCACCACAACACCCGCCACCAATAGTAGTTGAACTGTATCTAAACCCACACTTGCTCCCATTTCTGTTTTTAGTATATAGGATTAAGCATGAGCGGTACAATAAGTTGCCTCTTATTGATCCTGCCCGTACCTTGCTAAGGTCAAATCACCAACAGAAATCGAAGCGTATTGTAATGGCGAGCCCTAGGCAATTCAACCATCACCGCTACCTTTTAAGATTGTCCGCTTGAAGGAAACAAGATAGCAGCTGCTGTCTTGTTTTCATGCGTATGACGCTTGCGCTTAAGTTAGGCATCATCTACACTTTTAGTATAAGTACTAACTAGGTAAGTGAGGGGTTTTATGGATATGCAACGCGGCAACGACCAGCCTATGGCGCGTCCTGGGCAGTCCGCACAACCGGTACAGCCGAAGTTTGAGCGGGCAAATAATTTTGGGAGCACTCCTGCAAAGCAAAGCAAGGACTCCATGATGATGTGGCACAAGAAAAAACTAATCTGCATTGTGATTGTGATTATCGCAGTTATTTTGTTGTGCTTTGTGTGTATGTGGGGCCGGCGTATGTGGTTCTCGAACGAGGGTTCCATTAACGGTGGCGAATATCAGGCGGTCTTCTTGACCAACGGCCAGGTGTATTTTGGAAAACTCAGTAACGTTGACGACGGCTACGCCAAACTGACAAATATTTACTACTTGCAGGTGCAGCAACAGGTACAGCCGACTACTGGCAGCAGTAACAGTCAGACGCCGCAGGTATCGTTGACCAAACTCGGCAACGAATTGCATGGGCCAGAAGATCAAATGTACATCGCCCACGATCAGATGCTTTTCTGGGAAAACTTGAAGGGTAACGGCAAAGTCGCCCAGGCAATCGCGCAGTATCTCAAGAATAATTCGAAGTAAGCGTTTTCGGTACAAACTAAAAGGGCTCCGATTGGGGGCTCTTTTAGTTGGGCCGTGGGAGACTAGCAGAAATGAGTTCACGCCGCCACCGGATTCCGCCTTCGCGGGAATGGCTGTAAAGATTATAATAAATGCGTGCACTACCTGCTTCAAAAATATCCCCTCATCTCTGACCAGGTCAGCCCGACTGAGGTAGACGTGATTTTGCACGAGCTCGAGGCGGTACTCGCAGATGATATCGAGGGTGACATAGTGGAGTTTGGCTGCTACAGCGGCACCACTTCCCTGTTTTTAAAGCGCCTTCTGGCCAACACCCGCAAGCAGCTGCATGTGTACGATTCTTTCGCTGGCCTGCCCACCAAAACCGACGCCGACCTCAGCCCGGCCGGCGAGCAGTTCAAAGCTGGCGAACTGAGCATCAGCAAAACCCAGTTCATAACCAATTTCAAAAAAGCCGGCTTACCGTTGCCAACTATCCACAAAGCCTGGTTTAGCGACCTAACGCCGGCCGATTTGCCCGAAAAAATCGCCTTTGCTTTTTTAGATGGTGATTTTTACGAATCGATTTGGCAAAGCCTCGCACTAGCCTGGCCTCGCCTGGTGCCTGGCGCAACTGTTATTATCGACGACTACCAGTCCGAAACCTTACCCGGTGCTCGTAAAGCCGTTGATGCTTGGCTTAAACTACATCCTGCCCCATACCGGCATCAAGCCAGCCTTGCCATCGTACATCTTGGGCGACCTTGACAACAAGGTACAACTACATTAAAATACCTTACCTGACCAGACAAGTGCTTTGACATTACCGTTTGGGGAGCAACCATGCAGCAGTCCACCGGCAACTTAGAACCTATTGCTTGCACATGCGACGATAAGCCCATAGAACCCGGCTTTTGTATATTATATGTGTCGGAGGGGCTCAATCTTGTCCACCAGGCTAACAGCGCAGAGTCGTCCAAACTTGCGAGGATGGGCATTTTAAACGAGACCGCCGAAAGAGGCAGACAACGATTTGCCAATACTTGCTATCGGGCTCGTGTTATCCAGCTACTGCTTCGGGGAATGGGCTACAAAGACATTGTCCACTTCCCCATCGATTCACTCGACAACGTTCATTTGATCATCGACCAATCCATGGAGGTTGAACTTACCAGCTTCCTTGAAAGCTTTTACTTCCGAGTAATCTGTAAACGTCCTTAGGTCAAAAAGACAGCGCAGCAATGCCTGTCTTTTTTACGCGCTTGGACTAGTTTTTCCTTCGAGCAACAGCAAATGCTCGTTGCGGTACTCGACAAATTCTTCCCGGTTGAGGCCGGCGTGCTTTATAAATGAGCTAATCTTTTCGCTGCCAATGAGGTGCGGCATCATCACATAGGTGGCACCAAGGTGGTACAATTCCACCGCTTGCTTATAGTCGTCGGAGTGGCAAATAATAATAGCGTTCGGGTTGCTGGCGATAACGTGGCGCACCAGGCCAACGTTAATGGCATGGTCGGTAATGGTCGAGACGATTAGCCTGGTTTTGGCGATGCCGATTTCTTGCAGCAATTCGAGATCCGTGACATCCCCGTAAAGGTTTGGGATGTGATGCGCTTCAAGATCTTCAATCACCTCTGGATTATAATCGACCACCACATAGCGCCGGCGCAAGGCTTTAAAACTTTTAACAAACTGCTCGCCGCCTTTTTGGTAGCCGAGCAGCACGAGTGGGTAAGCCTCGAGATGGTGGTGCTCTTCTTGGGTCACTTTGCGCTCAAAAAAGTGCAGGCCATGCTCAAAACGAGCAAACAGCTGCTCGTCGTACTGAATAAGATAGGTTGAGACAGCAATGGTGATGATAGCCGTCAAGGTGATAACCGTGCCAACATAGCCGCTGATCAGGCCACCCGTCTGCGCCAGCAGCACAAACACCAGAGAAAACTCGCTAACCTGGGCAAGGCTGATCGCTGCCTTAAAGCTGGTACGTTTGGTGTGGCCCAACCAGCCCATAGTCACAAGCGCGGTCAATGGTTTGATAAAAATAACGACAGCCGAAAAAAGCAGCGCCGGCACAAGGGCAGCAACGAGGTTACGCAGATCCAACCCTTCGCCCAGCGCTATAAAAAATACTACCACAAAAAAGTCGCGCAGCGGCTTAAGTCGCGAGGCGACCTCTTGGGCATACGGCAGCCGCGCCAGCGCCACGCCGGCGAACAAAGCACCAACTTCAATCGAAAAACCGGCAGTTTGGAACAGCATGGCAATCCCAAATCCCCACGCCAAAGCAAACAGAAACAGAAACTCTTGCGAACTGGCTACAAAACGCTCTATCCTAGGCAAAAGCTTGGTACTGACAAAAACTAGCACAGCCCCGACAATAGCGCCCTTCACTGCCAGCAAGCCAATCTCTCCAAACGACACGTCACCGTTTTTGCTTGCCGCTAAAAAGACCAGAGCAATACTGGCCACGAGGTCTTGCATCAGCAAAATGCCCAGGGCAATTTGGGCGTACAGCCGGGTTTGCTCGCGCTTGTCGGTAAAAAGCTTGATGATAATAATAGTGCTGCTAAAGCTAAGCGCAATACCAATAATAAAGGCTTCGTCCGAGCTAAACCCAATCAATTTGGCGGCAATAAATCCCGCCAGCGCGCTTAAAATTATCTGTACCGAAGCCGTGTAAAGTACTACCTTGCCCAGCCGCTTGATAACCTGGGTATTCAGGCCTAGGCCAATAATAAACAGCAGCAGCGAGATGCCAATGTCACTAAACGATTTAAACGACGTACCGTTCGGGATTAACCTGAGAAACGACGATCCCACCACCACGCCGGTCAAAATATACCCGATAATCAGCGGCTGCCGAAAAAAACGCATCACTGCCGACACGATAACGGCGATGACAATCACCAGGCTCAGTAGCGCAAAAAGATCAGCTTGCATTGTAGTTATTGTGGCATAATTGCTTGGCCTACTACAAGTCGGCGGTTCTCTCTGGGCTTATAACCGCCAGCTGTTTATGATACAATTGCCTCTGTTTGAATCACTTTTGATTTGTACATAACAAGGGAGATACCATGCGTGTTTGTTCATTAAATACCGGCGGCGGACGCCCCGTTCTGCACCAAAAAGCTGACCAGGGCTTTGCCTATGCGCCGCAGGATATTCCAGCACTTGCTTCGTTTGTTGTACGAGCTAATGCAGACGCCATTTGCCTTCAAGAGACATTGTTAAATTCGCAACAATCATTAGCCCATGATCTCGCAGCCTACTCACCCGGCCTTCAGTCCAGCCATGAGACAATCCTGCAAGGACCATTCGATCACCGTGCTATCTGCGCAACCTTATCGGTTGTTGGTGGCTGATTCCTTACGGGGTGAAAGACTCGTGCAATTCCCGCGCGAGTCTTTTGTACATCCCCCTATCCGTTTAAACAACAAGTGAGGCAAGCAGCGCTACGGCAAAAACCGCCATCACGCCAAAGGCGGCCCATAAACCAGCTTTCGACCATGGGCCGCTTTTGTGCTCGCCCATAATGTCCGCACGGCTTGAAACCTTGGCAATGAAGTAAATCAGCGGGACAGCCGCGATGCCGTTAAAAACAGCGGTCATGATAAGCGCCTTAATTGGGTCAAGGCCGATAAAATTAAACGACAATCCAATCAGCGTGCCCGCTATAATAACAAAATAAAATTCGCGGGCTTGTTTAAATTTACGGAAGAGCCCCTCGCGCCAGTTAAAACTCTCCGAAATAGCATAGGCCGACGATCCGGCTAGCACCGGAACCGCCTGCAAACCAATGCCAATTACCCCAACGGCAAAAATCAGTTTGGCCAAGAGGCCTGCGTTTGGGAAGGTGTGCACCAGCGGCTCCAGCGCCCGAGCCGCATCAGCCGCCGAGTTAATATTGGTAATACCATGCGCCCCTAGCACCACCGCACCGACCACGATAATAAACCAGGCCGAGACGTTAGAAAACAACATGCCCACCGCATTGTCAATGCGCAGCCGCCGTAAATAATCCTTCGAGAGTTTTGGCCGACCGCCGCGCTGCGCCAGGCGGTGCTGGGCAATTTCTTCCTCAACCACATTGCTGGTCTCCCAAAAAAACAGATACGGCGAGATGGTCGTGCCGAAAATGGCGACGATAATAAACAAAAACGCCTTGCTAAGTTCAATGTGCGGAATAAAGGTTTCCCGTAGCACCGTCCCCCACGGCACCTGCACCAAAAAAGCCGTAATAAAGTAGGCAAACAGCGTGGTGGCCAGCCATTTGAGAATCCGGATATAAGTGTGGTAGCTGATAAAAACTTCCAGCACCATAATAAGAAAAGCAAAGCCCACGGCCAGCAACGGCAGCGGCAGCTGCGGTACCACCAGCTGAGTACTAGCAGCCATGGCGCCAATGTCAGAGCCAATATTAAAGGTGTTAGCGGCAACAACCAGCAGAACCACCGGGTAGAGCACCTTCTTGGGGTAATGGTCGCGGATGGCAGCGGCCAAGCCCTTGCCAGTCACCGCCCCGACACGGGCACAGGCTTCTTGCACGGCCGTCATCAGCGGCAGCGTAAATAACATCGTCCACGGCATATGGAAACCGAACTGAGCGCCGGCTTGCGAATAAGTGGCGATGCCGGATGGGTCATCGTCTGCTGCACCCGTAACAATACCCGGGCCGAGGATACGCAAAAACCTCCCAAAGCCTTTCTTTTTGGCGCGGCGGGGAAACGCCGGGCAGGGATGACGTTTCAGCCGTTGCTCGGTGTTAGCAATCGCTTCGTCCGGCAATTCGGGCATAACTACATTATTTGATTTTTTCATAAAGTTTTAAGCTTTAATCTAAGCCTAGCGGATAGATAGCCGTTTGGCAACAGGCGCCCCTAACAGATGGCCGAAAACGCTTCAGCTTGACCCTTGGGGCAGGTTTTGTTAGAGTAGCATTTGTGTGCACGCAACCTCGGTGCGGTAATCGCCCGGCTTTAAAGTTGCGGCCAACAATAAAAAGGAGCAGCTAAAATGCCAATAAGCATTTGCAAGGTGCCAAGCCGAGCAAAGCATATTGAAGTGGAAGTGATCCCCGCCGACTGGCAACTGTATATAGAAATCCACTAAATATAATATCCCGCCCCTAGAAAGGCGGGTATTATATTTTGAAACGTCTACCAGCTAATTACCTGTTTTGAATCCAGCGCTAACGAGCGCCGTCTGCACTGCCTGCTGTAAGGCAGTCTGGCTAGTGCCAACATCGGTCGAAAGCACTTTGCCGTCTAGCACAAAAGTCGGCGTGCCATCGACTCCAAAATTCGCCCCGGTTGACCTGTCGCGGTTGATTTTATCTGCCACGGCACTACTGCTTAAGTCTTGGTGGTATTTGGTCATGTTGAGACCCACCGACTGGGCGTACTGATCGAAATCTTTATCACGGGTTGTTGAGTCCGTCTCACCCCAGGCCGACTGGCTTTGGTACAGTTGATCGAACATTTCGTAAAACTTGCCCTGCTGGCCGGCGGCTTCGGCGGCGGTGGCGGCAGCCAAGGCGTTAGGATGGATGGTGGTTAAGGGGAAGTCGCGGAAAATGAACGTTAAATTGTCTTTATAAGCATTTTTGAGAGCGCTGACCGTTGGGTACATTGCGCCGCAAGCAGGGCATTCGAAATCGCCATATTCAATCAGCGTGACTTTGCCAGCGGTCGAGCCAAATACGCGATCGGCAATCGGCCCCTGGGTAATAATTTTGGAAGCATCCCCCTTAAAAGTCGTGCTAGGGCTGCCGTTTTTGCTAGTGATAACAATCGCGGCAAACACGCCAATACAAATAACAGCAAAAATAATCCAACGGGTTTTGTTCATGGGTTTATCATACCGTAAATCGGCTGGCTGCGCTAGCAACAACTAGGCAATGTTGGCGGGCGGGTATTTTTTGCCGCGCACTTCGACAACCGACTCAACATCACCCGGCTTAAACGCTTGCTTAAAATAATCGATGGCTATAGCGGTGTCAAAATCGCGGCACGAGTACACATCGGCCGTCACAAACCGCCGCCCCGGGAAGGTGTGGATGCTA
>DATLVY010000073.1:0-4836 GCA_035576845.1 Candidatus Acidiferrum sp.
CCCTGCAACAACGCAAAAACGAACTCACGGCCAGCAAAAACAGCCTCGTCATGGCCATAGCCACCGGCAAAGTAACCGAAACCGACGGCAATAGCGCCCTTGCAAGCATAAAAAGCGACATCGAGAAAACAGACGAAGAGATCGCCGACACGCAGGACATCGAGCAGGACTTCGTCGAATTCATCGAGTTTACCATGAACTTTATTGATGAAATGCAACGCGACTGGTGGGAACTCGACCAGAAGCACCTGGGGTGGTGTAAACAACTTTTATTTCCGCAAGGATTTTCGATATCCCGTGATGGAAATGTTTACACCCCGAAAATAAGTGAGTTTTACAGAGTAGCGACAATAAAAAAAGACTCTGGAAAGTCTGATTTTTCCTATATGGTGACCCCGGCGGGATTTGAACCCGCGATCTTCAGGATGAAAACCTGACGTGTTAGACCGGCCTGCACTACGGGGCCATAGATAAGCTACTGTACCGCCTCTCCCAGCGACCATACCTCAGAAAGGTAGCTAGGGTATGGCCTTACAATACAACAGCTCACTGCAAATATAGCATAGCACCTCTGTTTTGCAAAGTATTTAGTGCCACTAATAACGCGCAAACTGTTACCTTTGCGCGTTTGCCGGCTTGTTAGCCCTGCCTATGTGGGTTTCTGGCCGATTACGATCAGCCGCGGCGATTGCGGCATAAAAGCGCGGCCATCCTCTGAGCCATACGCTGCGACATTTACAAAGCCGGCTGACTCGAACATGCTTTTGAGTTCTGCAGCGGAGTAAATCCAGTGCCAAAAGGTCAGCTCCGTGGCAAACCCTTGCTCAATCAGCATCCAACGGTTCTCGAGCACGCTGAAATCCAAGAGAGGGATACGCTTCGTCAACAGAAAGTTCCCGGCGCCAAGCTCCGACCAACTTTCGGCATCAAATGTGTAGGCAAAGCTCTCTTTACTGCGAACATCGACCAGCAATTTGCCGCCCCGCTTCAGTGATTGGTAGGCGTTTTGCAGAACGCGCAGATTATCAGCCGGCTGCTCAAAAAAACCAAACGAGGAAAACAGCAACAACACGTCGTCGTAAGTATCCGGCTGCTGGAAATATAGCATATCACCCGTTTGAAACTGGATAGATATTTGCTCCTCGAGCGCGCGCTGCCTTGCAATGTCGATGTAAAAATTAGTCAGATCCACGCCAGTCAAGTTGGCAAAACCGCGCCGCGCTAACTCCCGTAGCTGGCGGCCGTCGCCGCACGCGAGGTCCAAAATAGCGTCATTTTGTTGAAGGTTAAGCAAGGTTATGATGCCATCAACCTCTTTGGGTGTTCGACGCTGACGGTCGGCATTGAGCATGTAGGGATAGATTCTACACCATAAAGTTTCATCGCGGTACCATGTCGAAAAGGTCATTCTATAGTCTCCTGACGAAAGCGGTGCTGCCTGTGCAGATACACAGACAGCACCTAAAACAACAAGGGTCAGTTAGTGGACAAGCCGTGCCCCATTGGGCAGGTGGCCAAGCGTATCCGTTATGGCAGCGTCCTGCGGATCAGGACATTTGACGCAACTGATTTGGTAGTTATTGGCTTCGACCAGCTGCCGCCACTCGCGCAGTGCGGGGTGCAAAGTGTGCCCGTACACAGCATCGAGCCGGTCAATTGTATACCGAAGGCCGGCGTCCAGCTCTTCCATCGTCTGTTCGTCGATTGGAGTGTGGTGCACAAAAGCACCCGCGAACTGCTGGCAAAAGGGTCCGTACCAAGCGGTGTTAAGCACAGCGGCATGGTACACTTCGTCGATGTCGCCTTTCAACATAACCAGGATTTCGCCAGACTCCACCGAGCCGGTGAGGCTGAACCATTGGCTAAAAGCATCCTGCATAGATACAGCTTTCTCGCTTGAAAAACCAACATCCCGCAGGAGCGTGCGAGTCACGGGACTGAAGTCATAAAGCTTCATGGCCGCGTAAACTTCAATCGGGTTTGTCGCCAATGCTGTGACCATTATTCCCCCTTGTAAAACTACGTGCGCACAAGGCGCAAAAAACAAATACAGGCTGAGAACCTGTGATTTTAGTTTATAGTGTTTATGCTTTTATTGTCAACGAGTGCTTTGCAAATGCGTTCACAAACCAAAAAATCGAGCAGGTTCACCAATTGATAAAATATAGTAATGCCAGGCGAGAATCGCCTAATACAGACGCTGGTTTTATAGCACTTTACTTGTATAGTTATTGAGGATTCTTGCACCGGCAGGAATGGTACCGCTGTTGTAAGCAGCCGAGTTAGAAAGAAATGAGCAACTATGTCACGAAAGTTCATCCCCATGAGTCTTGTAGTGCCGTTTTTGAAAACCGAGGAGGACTACAAGACCGTTTTAAGCGAAGCTACCGCTGCTAGCCAGGCCGTGGAAGACCTCCGCCGACGGCTAGATGAGGCTCTGCAAACCGAGGTGTTCTTGCAGCACAAACTACAGATGACCACAGTGTCGATGCAGCAAGCAACAAAAGCTCTCAACGACTGGGCAGAGTCCACTAGGGCAGACTTCCGAGTCATCCTGGAGGATGTGCAAGGCTATTTGGTTCGCGGTAGCGAGGCCGGGCTGTTGATGGAGCTGATCCCCATCCTGTCGGCAACGGTGCTTAAGGGGCTACTGCCTGTGCTGCGCGACAATGACACTTCAGGGCATGCCGAGCGGATCTACGAGGCTGGAATCCGCATGTTCCGTGAAGGTCGCACACCTAGGACCCGGCCAGAGTTGTACCGTGAAGCGGGCTATCAAAAAAAAGACCTTCGTGCTCCTGTCTACAAATTCGTAGCACCACCTTCTATCCGGAAAGCGCAGCCAACCACTAGATGGCTCAAGTACGATATCACTCCGTCTTGCGCTTCCAGCTGGTCTCTAGCCGATTTGAAGCGCACCTTTGAAATCCTGCAAAAAGTTCAGTCTGGTACGCTGAGTGCCGACCAAGTGCCCCTTTTTGGCAACTTGAAACTTGACGATCCCACCAACTGGGATGCGCTTGTTGCAGTAGCTGAGTGGCTCAAACTTACAGAGTAGTCGAAGATTGGTGGGAGGGGTAAATTATCCAGCGTTCACAAGTATAAGCAATACGTCGGTTAAAGCTCCTTACAGTGCTTAACCGACGCTATTTTTTGGTCAGGCAACAGGGAGTGTTGAGTTATTTACTAATCTATATTGACATTTAAATTAAATTTGAAAGGCTCAACCCTGCCGAACTGGTGGCATACCTGGTTGAGCAATGGAAGACGTGGCGCGTGGGACGCGTCACTGGGCTGCTGGCATTTGGCTCCCTGTTTGGCCTCATTTTGGCAGTGGTGCCCGGTCTGCCGTTCATGGCATCCCAGTTTACGTGGATGCCGGCCACCGACCTTACAGTCATCCACATCACCAGCCTTGCCTGGGTCATCATTATGGCTCTCGGCATGGCGGCATACGGCATATACTTTGGCCTGCCGTTTGTATGGTGTGTTTTCATGTACCTGATGGCCGTTGCCGCTAGCATCCTATGCGGCCTCAGCTTGCTATTCGCCGCTACGGCGTCGGCCATCTGGGCTACGATCTGTCTTTTGGTTTCAATGATTCCTGCCTTACGTGGATTCAGAGAAGCGGCAAAGGAGCTCGGTAGTCTCTCGCTGAAATGTCTCAAACTTCTCATCGTGGATGAGGCATAGTCAGCTAAAAATTGCAAACAGGCGTAGCGCCACAATGCTACGCCTGTTTTATTTGGCTCGCGTCCCATCGTGCTCATGCTTGCAAGCACAGTATTGACATTGTGTCATATGTGTGATACTATAATAAGAATCACTTGAGGAGGTGAATGAGGAGTTTATGAATACTATTAGAAATTATTTTCGTGCGATTAATCCGTCGGCTACTAAGCTGGGCGTTTTGACGGCCTTTAGCCTTGGGGTTATCGGTGTTGCGAGCGTTGTCATGCCTTCAAGCATTAGCGCCTCGACCCTGCCATATAACGACCCAAGCAACATTGTCAACGGCGGTGTAACCAGCGTCAGTTCGGTTATTTCGCACTACAATAGCAACAACCCTAGCGACATTCAGTCAATTTATAAAGCTTTTGGTTGGACCAGCGCCACTGATTTTCAAAAAGCCGTGAGCGGCACACTGAAAAGCGACGGTACGCTAACGGTTAACGGCAAAATTGTTGCCGACCAGGCTTCGGCTATCGGCCGCAAAGGCCCTGCCGATGGTTACAAAGACACGACTCCTAAAACAATCAACGGCAAAGCCTATTATATGACGCCGCTGAGCTACATCTTGGGCTTTTACCATATGTCCTCGACCACGTCGTTTGTGCAAATGAACGGCAACACGCCGCAATTTGTGGTGATGACCGACTGCGGCAACGCCGTAACGGTACGTACTCCCCAATACAGCTGTGACATGCTGAATGCTAAAAAAGTTAGCGACACTAACTATCAATTTACGTCTAACGTGACCGCTAAAAACGGCGCGACCCTTTCGAAGGTCGTGTACGACTTTGGCGACGGTTCGGCCACAGTGACTGAAGCCAGCGCCTCAACAGTGGTGAGCCACACGTACGACAGCAACAAACCCGGCACCTACACCGCCAAAGTAACCGCGTACTTTACGTACTACGGCCAAACCGAGGTTTCTACTGCCAGCGCTTGCGAAAAACCAATCACTATTCCTAAGCCGGCTACCCCAATTTACGAGTGCTCGGCCTTAAGCGCCAGCCTGATCGACACCAAAACTAACACCTACCACTTTGTGGTTACCTATAAAGCGGCCAGTGGTGCGGTGTTTAAAGGCGGCAACATCAACTTTGGCGACAA
>DATLVY010000074.1:0-15249 GCA_035576845.1 Candidatus Acidiferrum sp.
ACGGCACCACCAGCAAGTTAGCCGGAAAAGCCAGCACCGAAAAAGTGCCGAAACTAAACATGAGCAGCGGCAAGGCAGCCGCCTGGGCGCAAACCGTTTCAATGGCAATTTGGGCGATTTCGGGCACGGCGCGCTCGCCAAATAGCCGAGCCTGGACCAATGGTGCCCCCAGCATCACGCCTGCAAACGCCAAAAACGACAACCACCAGCCCAAATCACCCCACACATAAAACGGATACCAGCCAGCGGTCAGCGCAGCCGAAAATAAAAGCAGCACGACGGGGTGGATATTGCGGCCGTAGTACCAGGCAGCCAAACTCAGCGCCGTCACCAGCACCGCCCGGCTCATCGAGGCGCTAAAACCGGTAACCAGCAAAAAGCCAAACATCATCAGCCCCGTCGCTAGCGTGGCCTGGTACTTAGAACGTTTGGCAAACAGCCGCCGGGCAACCCGCACCAACACCGTCAGGTTAAAACCGGAAGCAACGACGATATGCGTCAGGCTCAGCACCTGCAACTGTTTGTTGAGGCTGTCGGGCAGCTGCGATTTGAGGCCGACCAAAAAGCCCAGACCCAAAGACGCCTGCGGTTCGGGCAGATTATTTAAAATATTAGTGGTAAAACTGCGGCGTAGCAGCTCGAACCACGAGTTCGATGGCTGCACCACCTTTACGCTGGCAAAATACACCGCCGCCTGGTACGGCCCAAACCCGTCCAGCAGCTTGCCTTGTACTTGCACCTCGTCGCCGCGCCGCGGTTCAACTGGGTCGAAACTAGTAACGCGGATAACGCCAGGCAGGCTTTGGCCATCCAGCGTTACGTCGCCCGCGTAAAAATCCAACTGGTTTTTTATATTAAAAGTCGGATCTTGGGTAACGGTGGCCTGCAAAACCACTTTTTGGCCAAGGTGCGGCTGGTAGGTTTCCAAACTCTGTTGCACCACGCTCCCCCGCCACAAACCCAGGCACAGTCCGCACAGCACCACAGCTGGCACGGCCACCAGCAATCGGCGCCAAAAGCACAATACCAAAAAACCTAGGGCCACCAGCAGCAAAAAATCCCCGGCCGCTATCAGCCCAAGTTTCGGCAGCGTCAGCCCAGCCAAAAATGCCGCGCAGCCAAATGCAATGAGTGTCGTGCGCCGCACGCGTCTCTGGTGTATCTGTTTCACAGCCAGCATTATAAAACTTTACCCAGACTAGATGCGAGCATAAGCATACCTACCAAGACAATTACCCCTGCCAATGTTTGTTTTTAATCCACATTGGTGATATAACCAGTAAGTCATCGGGTATTCGTACGCTATAAGACAGCTGTAAACAGCTGTGTTCTTTAAAAGGATAGAAATGGACAAGAAACAACGACTTTTCCGGATGTACTGGCAGGCTACACAGCCGCACAGTCGGTGGTTATATGTAGCGTTGGTGCTGAGTTGCGCTGGCACGTTTTTTGACAGCGTCGCCACACCAGTGCCGTTTTCCCGGCTCGTGGAAGACTTGTACAGGCAGCACAACCTAGATGTCCCTTCTTTGGATTTCGTGCTGATGCTCGGCTTTTTCGCGTGCGGTAAGGCTTTCAGCCTTGTTTCTAACTACATTAACAGCCGGTTCCGGGCAGCAGGCTGGGCGTC
The DNA here is from genome assembly GCA_035576845.1 of Candidatus Acidiferrum sp. Taxonomy (GTDB): domain Bacteria; phylum Patescibacteriota; class Saccharimonadia; order Saccharimonadales; family EFPC-124; genus DATLVY01. The sequence continues at coordinate 1,631 of DATLVY010000074.1, forward strand.
TTTAGTAATGTTAGTTTTTAAACGCATGGTTCATGGGGGTAAAATAGGTAACTTTTTTAGGTTACCTTCGGATACAGGCTCCAGGCTTGGCTCCATTGATAACGCATACCTTGAATTCATGGTGCTGGTGTTCCGGGATATGTTGGGCATTGTCGTCCGCGTTATATGCATCGTCGCCATTGTTGGCTACAGTAGTCTTATCGACGGTGGCATGCTGCTCGGTTGGGGGGCGCTTTCGATCATACTCATAGTACGGGCTGGCCAAAAAAGCCTGCCGCTCGTCAATAGTTCGAGTGCAGCTGGCAATGCCGTCTCAGCGGCCAGCATCGATGCGCTGTCGAACCTGCCGACCATTAAAGCCTACGCCGCAGAAATAAGCGAGCAAGAACGTTTAGATGGTTACGGTGCCCGCTTTTTAGCCGCCAACAAGGCGGTGGCAGGGCAGATATTCCGCAACGGTTTGCTGATGCAAAGCCAGAATCTGGTATGCTATGCGCTCCAGCTTTTGTGGACGTTTTATCAGGTGCGTATTGGGATGCTAGCGCTGTCGTCATTCGTTTTAATCCAGGTTTACAGCTTCCAGATGGCAACGCTGTTAGCCAATGTTGGTTTCGAGCTGCAAAAACAGCACGAAAGATTTGGCCGGGCTTATGAAGCAGTAGGAATGCTTGACGATCCAGAGAGAACCGAGCCGGCAGTTGCCCGTACCGCAACGCCTGCGCACGGCGGCATCACCTTTGACCATGTGACATTCAGTTACACGTATGGCCAGCCTGTTATTCAAGATTTGTCGTTTAGCATCCGTCCTGGCGAATGGGTTGGCCTGACCGGTATTTCGGGTGAGGGCAAAACAACGCTGCTCAATCTTATCCGAAGGTTCCTGCAGCCCCAACAGGGAACAGTGCAGATTGGCGGGTATGACACTGCCGACATGAGCCCGGAGACCTTGGCTGCTTGTATCCGGGTCATTTTTCAACAGTCGGAGTTGTTCAACCGCTCCTTTGCGGAGAACATTGGTTACCCATGTAGCCCGGCCAGTCCAGAGCAAATGGCTGAAGTGGTTAGTGCGGCTGAAGCGGCCTGCATTAGCGAGCTCATTAAAGAGCGTGACGGCTACTATGAAAATCCCGCTGGTCTCAGCGGTGGCGAACAACAGCGGGTGCGGCTTGCCCGCGCTTTGATGCCAATGCCAGAAGGCCATATTATCCTAGCTGACGAACCAACGAGCGCGGTTGATAGCTCGACCGAAGCAGCCATCATCGGCGCAATGCGCGAACGGTTTGCTGGAAAAACCATGCTGTGGATTGCGCACCGGCTCAGCTCGATGATAGATTTTGATCGCATTCTGGTGTTCCAGGAAGGCCGTATTGTCGAGCAAGGCAGCCCAACAGAGCTGCTTGCCAAGGGCGGCCGCTTTGCCCGCCTATGGCAGCAACAAACAACAATCCCGGGAACCTAAATGGTTTCCGGGATTCTTTTATTTACCAGCGAGGCAAACTACCGTACAATACCCCCATGGAAACCCACTTTCAAAAATTAGATTTTTTTCGTGATACTTTGCGCCATTACCACCCCAGTGAAAAAGCCATTCAAACATTGCAGAGCACGCCGTTTGTGGCACTGGTTGGCCCTACCGCTTCGGGCCGCGACACCATCATTCGCGAGCTAGCTAAAACCGGCCGTTACTACACTATCGTTACCGATACCACCCGTCCACCGCGTACCAACAATGGCAGGCCCGAGCAAAACGGTGTGGAGTATTTTTTCCGCAGCGAAGATGACATGCTGGCAGAACTGCATGACGGTCGCTTCCTGGAGGCGGCCATCATTCATAAGCACTATGTATATGGCGTGAGCGTCCGCGAAATCGAAAAAGCCCACGCCCAACACAAAATCGCCATCACCGATATCGAAGTTGTCGGCACCGATACCATCAAAAGGCTCAAGCCCGACACCATCGCTATTTTTGTGCTGCCGCCCAGCCTCGATGCGTGGTTTGCACGCATTAAAAAGCGTGACCCGACCATCACGGATGAAGAGTTCAATCGCCGTTTGGCCAGCGCCAGCAACGAATTTAAAGCTGCCTTAAAACATGATTACTATACGTTTGTCATTAACGATAAGCTCGATGAGGCCGCCGCCTGGGTTGACGCTATCGCAACCGGCAAAAACACTCACACACACAACGCGCGTGCGAGGGCGTTATTACAAACTTTATTGAGCGAATTAGAGCAATATATAGCCGACCACCAGGGTGAATCATAATAAAAGAGAGCCCTCGTGATACGATCATGAAGGCTCTTTATTGTCATTCAAATGCTCTGGGCGCCGAAGCGCAAGGCGGCGGCTGACCCAGCCACCCTGGGGACCGAAACATTTTGCAGATACGCGCAATTGTATCACCTTATAAGGTTTTTTGCAAACCTCCCGACGGCTAGTGCTGTCGAGCTCACCAAGAAGCGCTTTATGTGCTGGCACTCTTGACGCGCGACTGCCAAACAGGTTATGATAAGTACGCAATAATTATTACACAACGCAAACCAACATGACCCAACGCCAAGCCCTCATACTAGCCGCTATTATCGAACAATACGCCGAGGTTGCCGCCCCGGTTGGTTCGCTGATGCTGGCGCGGCTGTTTAATGTCAGCTCGGCGACCATTCGTGCCGAGATGGCGCGGCTGGAAGAAATGGGCTTTATCACCCAGCCGCACACGTCTGCCGGACGGATTCCCACCGATAAAGGCTACCGGGTTTATGTGAACAATATCGTAGCGTCTGCCGAGACAGAGCCGAAAACCGACCGCAGCGCCAGGGCAATTGACACCCGCGTGGCACAGGCCGGCCGCCCGGATCTGGCCATCCGCTCGGCAGTCGATGTGCTGGTTGAGCTAACGCACAATGTCGGCCTGGCCACCATCGGCAACCAGCTGTACCTGAGCGGTTTCGGCCGCCTATTTGCCCAGCCCGAATTTATGCACGGCGGCCCCGTGCATGAGGTCGCTCGCCTGCTCGACAGCCTCGAACCTTGGCTGCGCGAAACCGCCCCCAACCAACCCCTGAGCGTCTACATCGGCCGCGAAAACCCCATCGGCGCCTACAGCGGCTGCACACTTATTATCAGCCGTTTCAACTCGCCCTACTCCGAAAACAGTTATATCGGCGTGCTCGGCCCCACCCGGCAAAGCTACCGCGAAGTCATGAGCCTGGTTGAGCATACCGGCCGGACGCTCGAGACGATGCTTGACTAAGTGTTGAAAAAACTAAACCTGGCCGAGTGGCCAGGTTCGACTGCGAGCTGTTAGCTCGGTTTTGGGAAGTTGATGGGGATGAAAACGGTATTGCTATATTCAAGCAGAACCGTTCTCAGGGCGACCATTTCCTTGAAGAGCTCATACACCTTACGACCCCTTTCGGTGCTGATGTCCAAATCAAGCTCGCCACCAAACTCTTGATCTGCCAGCACACTCATTCGCGCCTCAAATGTTCTAATCTTTTCACGAATTTCTTTGCGCAAGCCATCACCGGAAGGCTCAGGGTCATCCAGAATAGCTGCGTTTGCAACCTCGATAACCAGCCGTACCTGCTTGCCATGCAGCTCGAGGAGTTGCAACAAGTACTCACCTAGAAACTTGACAAACGTCTCCATCTTTCAATCCATTCACTATCGGAAAGCTCATCGCCTTCCTACGATTACTTTTTAAATTATCGTATATTTTAGTTAAAAGTCAATGGTGAGACTATCTAAGACCCGAACGATAGTACCGCACAGCGCTTACGACATGGTATAATTTGGGTACTCACTGAAGCACCTTTCACGAGAGGAGCAAAATATGGCCGTTTTGGATCTGGAGCGCATCGAGCGCATCGTCCCAGAGAGAAACCTCGCGAACACTCCGGAGCCCAAGCAGAAAAGCAAATTCTGTGCGATTCCGGTTACAGCGACGCAAGAGGCTGGCATGCGCCTGATCGCCCAGCGCATTAAGGAAGTCAGGCTGCAGAAGCGTCTGGAAGCAGAACTCGGCCTCCATGCCGCATCCCATGCAGTACACATCACTAAGATGTGGCTATTTCTGCATGGCCCGCTCGCCGTCAACAAACCCCTGCGCATGTTGTCTGCGATCGGAGACATGGGTTGGGAGGGCCTGATCAGGTTGATGGGCCTGGACGCCTACGACCAGATGATGATGCAAGCCTGCGACCACCTGGTGACGCATGTTGAGTCACCGGGCTACACCGCAACTTCCGATGACCTTGCGGAGCTCCGCGAAGCCATCGTGACTCATTTCGGTGCGAAGGCTTGGAATGCCCAATTATGGTCGGAGTACAGGGCGGATCCTTGTTACCCCGTCACCGAGCCAAGATATTAGCCGTCCTTTTTGAAATCGGCACATCTGCGTGCCGATCAACCAATCTGTACGGTGCTTAAGTGATCAGAAGGCGGACGCGTGGCGCATTCACGCCATCCATCCGCCTTCTCAACCCAAATTAGGGTTTTCGGGCAGTCGTTGCTCGATTTTTTGTGCTTCGAGCACGTGTTGTATTGAAATCCGAATACAAGGAGCAGCATAATGGCAGAAGATCACCCATCCGACCCCGAACCTCAGTTAAGCATAAGCGACATTTTAAAAAGAAACCGTCTCCGCTTTGTAGAGTTACTGACCGCGATGCGCGAGGCATCAGATCTGTCACAAAAGAAATTCGCAGATAAATGTAAGGCGGAACACGCCAGGATGATAGCCGCCGGAGAACTTACCATAGCTCCGGGTAGCCGAGAAGATTCAATTAGCCAGCCAATGATCTCCCGCTTAGCAAGAGGCGAACAGTGGCTGAGCCCAGAACACGTGATTATCATGATGAGAGTGCTTCGCAAACGTTTCGCTAGTGAGGAGCTTGCCGACACATACGCCAGACTAGGCGCACCGGTGCCGGAATTCTCTAGGGAACTAGAGAGGCATATGACCAATCTAGCTGGCTACGAGTTCCCGGATGATTGGCAAGGGCTGATCGACAGAGCTGATAAAATGCTCGTTGAACTTCAGGAACTCCCCTCGCTTATCAAACATAAGGAGCGACGTTTCGTGGGCAGGCGAGCCATGAATGAGCAAGAATAAAAATAATAGCCCGGCCCGCTTGGCCTGGCTATTTTTCTGCCCAGCGCACAGTAAGAACGCGCGCGCCTTTGGATGACGCACGCGTGAGACTAGGGTTTTATGAACGTATCGATCGTTAATGCCAGAGGGCCCTGCTCGCGTAGTTGGGCTGCAATTTTCGCTTGGCCTTTGCTTATCAGCCAAGACACTGCCCCCTGTTTCATCCCCCGGGCTCTTGCAATCTCTGAGGGCGTCATTCCGTGATAATGGCGCAGCATAAGCAAGTCCACCAATACCTTATCGTCTAAGTACTTGGTTACCAGCGCTTCAAACTTGACAAAAACTTCCTCGTTTTTACCGAATGGCGGGGCTTCGCAGCGTTCTAGGCCAAAAAGACCTTGCACTGGTTTATATCCTCTAAAAAGCATAAGCACCATGCCTCGCACCCAATACTTAACGTAGGTCGCCAAGCTGCACTTTTTTGTAGTATCATACTTTTCGATCGCCCTCAGAATGCCAAGATTAGCTTCCTGAATCAGATCATCCGGCGTCAAGGATTTGTCCCTTATATCTTCAAGGTCAAACTGCGTAACAACCGCAACCGCAAACAAGGCATAGTTAAGAAAAAGCATGTCAACAACCTCCTTGCGTGCGGCGCTTTCTTCGGGAGTTAAAGCCAGCGCCAAAATTAACTGACCTTCTTCAGAACGAGTCAGAAACTTAGCACAGGGGTCATCTGGCCCAAGATGGCGCATCGCCCGAAGTGCTGCGTCCAATTCCAAATTAACCTCCGCCAGGTACGCGAACCAGTTGCCTTTCCGGTAAGCCGTAAGACGCACTTGCTCGTAATCTTCCTGCAGTGACAAATGTTTGCACCTCCAATTGGTCAAGGTTCGTAACGATAGCTAAAATTATAGCATCGACAGCTGCCGTGCCGCATGAAACTTCGGACATATCTGGCGCCGCCGCTAGCACTCTTGACTTGTGAGTGCCAGAGCTTTTAAATGGGTATACGAATATAATTTCTGTTGATAATACGAGGGAGGTTGGCAATGCCAAAACCAATCAAAAAACAATCCGGGCTAGAGCAAGAGCTGGCCAAACTGACCGAAGATTTACAGCGCCTGCAGGCGGACTTTATAAACTACCGCCGCCGTGTCGAAGACGAGCGCAAAAACGTCGTCGAAGCAGCCAAAGCCGCAACAATTATGAAACTGCTGCCGGTGATCGACAACATCGAGCTGGCCACCAAGCACCTGCCGGCCGAACTGGCCGACAACAAATGGGCTCTGGGTATCACTGGCCTGACTAAAAGCCTCGAAAAATCTCTGGCCGAACTCAACCTGACCCGCATCAATGCCGAACCCGGCACCCCGTTTGATCCCAACCTGCACGAAGCCGTGATGATGGACGAAGAGAGCCAGGGCGATGCGGAGGTTGTTGCGGAAGAACTCCGCCCAGGCTACCAACTCGGTACTCAAGTGGTGCGACACACGATGGTCAAAGTGAAACGGCAACCCTTGGTGCAATAAAATCCCGAATCCCATTCAAGCATGCTCGGCCAGCTGCAATTTCAGATCGGATGTGGTCGCATTAAAACAGTCAACTATTTCTCAAGAATGTGCGTTCATCGACTTCACTCTCCAGATCCTGAGCCCCCTTCAATCCAAAAAACATTCTGCTTAAGACATCCACCTTTCAGGCAGAACTCGCGAATAATATTTTTGGATTGCCACTCAAAGCTTAGAGATTAGGTTCATTAAACTTGACAAAATGTAGATATTTACTGTATAATATATATCGTACTTTAAGAAGACGACGTGCAACCCTGCCTGCTTACGACGCTAGGCAAGCAGGGTTGCGCGAACCCGCTTTTTTCGCGCTAGTTTATCCACACGGAGAAACTGATGGGAAAGAAACTACAACAGCGTATCAACGCTGCCCGGATTCGGGAGAGGGCATATGTACTCTCCCAGCTCTATCACCAGGACTGGCGCGAGGATCTCCGCCAACTCATGCGTGAAATTCGCACCCTGGGACTGCCCGACACAACTATCCAGGAAGAGGAGATTGTTCGTAAGCTTCTCTTTACTGAGTTTACCCAACAGGGCGAGGAGATTCGCGAGTTGCTCCGCCGAGAGCCAACTGTTGCGAGTTTAAGACGGTCGCTCACCTAATATGGAGCGTGCCGAATTCTTCAAGAATGAAGATGTGAAGCGACTAAGCTTCGCGGTTTTCTGCGACTATATTGTCGTGAAGCAGCGGCTGTTTGGCAACATTTCAGTGTCGCTCCCACCAGAGTAGTTTTTACGGCATCTCTGGTTCAACAAGGTTAGGCCGAGAAATTAGACCGAAAGTATAAAGGTAAGAAACATGCGTCCTCTCAATCCACCAAATTAACCGCCCATTTTTGCAAGATGGGCGGATTTTATTGCAAGAAAAATGCTTAACAAGAGAAGGATCAGAGCTGTGTCGGGTTACCTGCTTCCTCAATATGTATTTACAAAAGCTATATTTTATGCTACTATAGCAATAAGATCTATCTGATTAGATACTTGAAAATTTGAAACATTTCGCCGGTAAAACCCCGGTACAGCAAAAGATTGAGAGAGGCCAAAATGAAGCTGGATGAATTCAAGAAAGTCGCTGGGCCTAGTGAGGAGAACGATCCCGCCGCTGCCGAGCAACTCGAACAAGAGAAGAATATTGATTTCTCGCAGGTGCCCGAATGGGCGCTGCAATGGATTCAGGCAGCCTCGCGGCTCCTGAGTCTGGATGAACTCTACTGGAAGCTTGATGACCTCCTTCAAGAGGTTATCAGCCCTTATGGGTTTAATCAGGAAGTTGAATCCCTTCTGGGGCGCGTCACTAATTCGGTCGCGCAGGAGATACGCCCGTATCTCACCTCAATTTACGGCCATGGTGGCGTACCGACGGCACGAGCCAGGGCGCGCATCATGCTTGAGGCGCTCGAGTCTCGAGCGTACGATTCCTGGCTCGCGCACGAGCGTGAAGAGAATACAAAAGCCGAGGAATTGATTTTCCCGCTGGCTGAGCCTACAGAGGGGCTCGATGCATATCGGGAAAGGCTTCGCACCTGGGCAGCTAGCAAACCCGGCGATCTGCTCAAACGGGCAGGATTTAATATCAATGGGCTCGTTCGCGACGAGGAAGCTCAGCGCGAAGCAGCAAGAAAAAATCTCGAAGCAGAGCAGCTGGCTGCCATAACTGAGCAGCTCAGAGCGGCTCTGCGGGTTGAAACTGCCCAAGAGGCGGTAGCAGCCTTCACGGCCTGGCGCGAGGAAATGCACCGACGCGTGTTCGACGAGCACGAATTGGGGTACTACACCCCAGAATACGCTGCTCGTACAGCTGTGCCAACTTCGGGATGGCAATGGTGCATATACGCTTCGGTTATCGGCGATGTATTCGCCATGCCGGAAGTCCCGAAAGAGGCTCCAATGCCTGAAGATGTCGAGGGGATTAGTACAAACTGGATATTGTGGTATGTGGATGAAATGCGGCAGCAAAGCCGCACAACCCCACTACAAACTGCAGTGGCCGAGCTCTGGCCCCTCGAAACAGGCCGAGTTCGCTTGGTCCAAACTAAAAACCGCAAGGATGAGGTGCAGAAATATGCCATCTATCCAGGTGGCGGCGTAAAGTGTCTCATCTCTAACCGCGAAGTACCAAAACCTGGCGTTTATCCCACCACCCCCGGTCCGGATGGTTGGTGGAGCGGCAAGGTTCTTCAGGGCTATGCCATGGATGAAGGCTGCTGGTGTGAACCTGCAGTGTACGAGGCAATGCAACGCTTGGAAAAAGCTGTTAAGGGTTCTGCGTTCCTTCCCCCTGAGACACTGGAGTTTTGGGTTAACCCCGACCTCCAATTCAAATTGGGGGATAGAAGCTCAACCTATGTTTTACGCGTATGGCGTCCGACAGGAGGCGAGAAGGGCTGGCTCGTGCAACGTCTTGATGACATCAAGTTGCTTCGAGCGCATAACCTGCCCATTTCCGAGAATGCTTACTGGATGGATGTGCAGCTGAGCACAAGCCGAGGGATTACCACCCTCTGCCCGGGGCAGCCGGCCGAGAGAGTCACACTTGCCTTCGTAAAAGGCACGCGCAAAACAAACGGCCCGCGACACCCAGCCACTGGGTATGTGCCCTCGCCGGTTAGCGTCAATCCAACTCACGGTGGCGCTCGCATACTTGGCGAACCGTACTTCGGCTCGAATGGGCGCGGCTTATCTAGTGGCATGCTGGTTTTCTGGCTCCCGTTAGGCGGATCAATCGATCTGACCTCTGGCAATTCGCTCATCTTTGATGGCGAGCATGTTAAAGAGGTCAATACAGGCTCGTTGTAGCGGCCGGATAAAAAATGTGCTACATGTGATTTACAGCCAGCGCTCAGGTACCCCCTGAGCGCTTTTCAATTCATGAAAAATGACTTAGCACTCTTGACGCGCGAGTGCTAATTTTTTATGATTGGTAGTAGCATATAAAATCAAACGGAGACTGTAATTATATGGGTAAAATTATCGGAATCGACTTGGGCACAACTAACAGCTGCGTCGCCTACATGGTGGCGGGCAAGCCGGATGTGATTGCTAACGCCGAGGGCAACCGCACGACGCCGAGCGTTGTCGCGATTAACAAAGCTGGCGAGCGGCTGGTGGGGCAAGTTGCCCAGCGCCAACGCGTAACTAATGCCAAAAACACTATCTACGGCGTCAAGCGTCTGATTGGGCGCAAGTTCGATGATACTGAGGTGCAAAAAGACCTGGGCATTATGCCATACGAAATTGTGAAGGCTGGCAATGGTGTGAAGGTTAAAATGTCCGGCCAGGAATTCAGCCCAGAGGAAGTTTCGGCTATGATTTTGGCCAAGCTGCGGGCTGATGCCGAGGCTTTCCTTGGCGAAACCGTCACCGAAGCGGTCATCACCGTGCCGGCTTACTTCGACGACAGCCAACGTCAGGCTACCAAAGACGCCGGTAAAATTGCCGGCCTTGAAGTAAAGCGCATTATTAACGAGCCGACTGCCGCAGCGCTGGCTTACGGCCTCGAGAAAAAGAAAGAAGAAAAAATCGCCGTGTTCGACCTCGGCGGCGGCACGTTTGACGTGTCGGTTCTCGAGCTTGGCGACGGCGTATTCGAAGTCAAAGCCACCAACGGCGACACGCATCTGGGCGGCGAAGATTTCGATAACCGCATCGTCAACTACTTTATCGAGCAATTCAAAAAAGAGCAAGGCATCGACCTCAAGGGCGACAATGCCGCCATGCAGCGCCTGAAAGACGAAGCCGAAAAAGCTAAAAAAGAACTCAGCACCACCACCGAAACCGACATCAATCTGCCGTTTTTGACCGCCGACGCCGAAGGCCCGAAACACTTCGAAACCAAACTGACCCGCGCCAAGCTGGAAGAACTGGTTGCTGACCTCATCGACAAGACCGCCGGGCCATGCGAAAAAGCCCTCAAAGATGCCGGCCTCAAACCCAGCGACATCAACGAAGTTGTGTTAGTCGGTGGTATGACCCGCATGCCAGCCGTTGTCGAAAAAGTCAAAAAAATCTTCGGTAAAGAGCCGCTGAAAGGCGTTAACCCTGATGAGGTTGTAGCTGTCGGTGCTGCCATCCAAGGTGGCGTACTAGCGGGCGACGTCAAAGATATTTTGCTGCTCGACGTCACTCCCCTGTCACTCGGCATCGAAACCATGGGCAGCGTCACCACCAAGCTGATCGACCGCAACACCACCATCCCAACCAGCAAAGCCGAAACCTTTAGCACCGCCAGCGACAGCCAGCCGCAGGTCGAAATCCACGTGCTGCAAGGCGAGCGCGAAATGGCTGCCGACAACAAAAGCCTCGGCAAATTCGTCCTCGACGGCATCGCCCCCGCCCCGCGCGGCGTCCCGCAAATCGAAGTCACCTTTAACATCGACGCCAACGGCATTCTGCATGTGACTGGCAAAGACAAAGGCACCGGCAAGGAAAAAAGCATCACCATCAGCGGCAGCGGCAACCTTAGCAAAGAGGACATCGCTAAAGCACAGGCCGAAGCCGAAGCCCACGCCACCGAAGATAAGCAAAAACGCGAAGTAGCCGAAGCCAAAAACATGCTCTCGCAAACTATTTACCAAGCGACCAAACTGGTGGATGATAACAAAGATAAAATCTCCGACGAAGACAAAAAAGCCATCGAGGAAGCCGTTAGTGAGGCCAAAAAGCATGAGGACAGCGACGACAAAGAAGCTATCAACGAAGCCCTCAAAGCCCTGAACGACAAACTCATGCCCATCGGTGCCAAGCTTTACGAAGCAGCCAGCAAAGAAGAAAAACCGACTGAGGGCGAAGCTCCGAGCGACGAAGCTAAGAAGCAAGACGGGCCGGTTGAGGGTGAGGTTGTAGACGAGAAGTAAACCAACAAAATGTTAAGAAAAATCTCTCTTAGCGCCACTACTCCAATAAATCCCGCAGCATTCTCTGCGAAATGCCCTCATTGCGGCAACCAGAGCAACTTTGAAGGTGCAGGAATCCCAGATCTTAAAGGGATTAACTTTGCAAATGGTGATCAGGTCCTTTGGCTGCTTGGGATCAGACGGTGCCCAAACTCTCAATGCCACGGCCAACTGTTCTTTCAGAAGATCGGATCAACAATTGAGGTATTCCCTTTTACTAGAATAGATTTCAACCCATCGGAAATACCTCAGGCGATTGTGCACTGTTTCAAAGAGGCACTAGAGTGCGAAGCAAATCAATGCTACATAGCTTCTGCAATAATGGTGCGCAAAACCCTCGAAATGATCTGTGAGGATAGGCAAGCGGCTGGTTCTCGTTTAGTTGACCGTCTGAGCACACTTCAAACACAAATCACACTGCCGCCACAGCTTTTCAAGGCTATGGACAACTTACGAATTCTTGGAAACGATGCGGCGCATGTTGAACTAAAAGATTTTGACAAGATTGGGAAAGATGAATTAGAAGTTGCGATTGATCTAACTAAAGAGATTCTAAAGGGTATATACCAAATGGACTCTATTGTCGACCGCCTCGAAAAACTGAAGAAAGCACAAGCAGCCTAGAATGCCTGACCGTCCCCTCCACCCCGTCAGCTGCAAAGTAGCCGTCTTCTCGCCCGACGGCCAAACAGTGCTATTACTCAAGCGGCACGACATGGACAACTTGTACATTTTGCCAGGCGGCCACCTAGAGCATGACGAGCAACCAGAAGAAGCCGCTCGGCGCGAATTGCAGGAAGAAGTCGGGCTGACGCAGCTCAATAACCTCACCAAGCGCAGTTTTTGGCTTCACGAGCTCGATGGCAAAGTGGTTTTAGGCTTCACGGCCTACTCAAGCGAGACTGAATTACCGCCGCCCCCAGAGGCAAACGAAACCGCTGAGTGGGTGCCAATTGAGTCATTGGCGCACATGAAGCTTGTTGACTCGTACCGCGATTTTATTCTTGCTAACCGGCCGACGCGCTTAAAGTTTCCGACTTGATGGTAATATGGTTACCATGAATACAATATCCACTTTTGGCGAGTTGTTCGGTTTTGGTGCGCCTGAGTTTTTGCTTGTGTTTGGGACAGTCCTAATGGTTGCACTAGTTATTTTTGGTACCCGCTACATACGCTATCTTTATAAAATGTTCCTCGGAAAATAAACACTTTCTACTGACCTAGCTCAGCGCCCCACAGTTTGAAATAACAGCCGCTCATACGTATAGTAATAGAGCATCACCAAGGTGATAGCACTTTATTAAAGGAGGTCATTACCCATGACCGATCCAGTTGCCGTGCAGATTGGCGGCGGAAGAAACGGCCAAAACCCATACAAGGCTGTCTGCCAAAAGTTTGGCTTACAGTTTTGGCTGGTCGAAACGCCAGAGTTCATCGACTTGCAAGGTCGCCAGGGTTACACACTCCCCCATAATCTGATTGCTCTCCCGGAAGCACACGTGCCTGAGGCTGTTTTAAGAACACTTTCGCAACGAGGCATCCAACCGTTTATAGTTATGCCTGGGTTCGAGAGATACGGCCTGTGCGCAGCGAAGGTTTCAGAAAAACTCAACTGCCTCCCCTATGGGCAATTTCCGTTTTTGCCACGGAATAAACAGGAGCAAAAAAATCTACTGGACGATGTATTTCCGCACACTGCCTCGCTTACAGCCGACGATTTCGCGGCCAACGAGCGGCTGCTCGACAATCTGTCGTTTCCGGTGGTCATCAAGCCGTTCGATGGCGCTGGAGGGCTTGGCGTATATCTGGCAGATGACCTTGCGGCAGTCAAAACTGCCCTCGGGCTGCTAGAGCACACCGCCAACTATGGAGGCGGCGAGTTTGACGGGATTCTGATCGAAGAGTTCGTGCCCGGCCCCGAACAGTCGGTGCAGGGCGTGGTGATTGGCGGCAAGGTGCACACACTGTCGATGGGCACTAAGCTCGTATTCAAAGAGCCAATCGCACCAGGCTTAGCCCAATTTCGCGAGGCTGGCCTGGTTTTGGTCGGACCCAGCCATA
>DATLVY010000075.1:0-10914 GCA_035576845.1 Candidatus Acidiferrum sp.
ACGCAGAATATATGGCGTCACTGCCCGCATCCCACCAAAAATTACTGCGCGAGATCGTCCGCGAATACCGGCGCGGCGGCATTGATTTGCCGGCAGATAAAAAAACGCAGCTCAAAAAGCTAGATGCTGAACTGTCCAAGCTGAACACCGACTTTACGCGCAACCTTGTTGAGGTGAGTGACGCTTGCGGCATTGCCATTACTGATGTCAGCGAACTAGCGGGGCTCGAACCAGAATTTATCGATGCCTGCCGACAAGCCGCCGAGCAAAAGGGCCTGCCAGGCTACTGGGTCGGCTACAGCGAACCGAATTACGCTGGCGTCATGAGCCACTGCTCGCACGCGCCTACCCGCGCTGCATTTTACAAAGCCGCCAACACCCGAGCCGCCAAGGTTAACGAAGCAGTCGCCCAGGATATTCTGCGCCTGCGCAAACAACGCGCCCAGCTGCTTGGTTACAAAAATCACGCCGAGTACGTGCTGGAGACGCGAATGGTCAAAAAGCCAGCGGTTGCCATTGATTTTATCGCCGACTTGGCCAGGCGCTACAAACCTCGGTCGGTGCAGGAATATCACCAGACACTGGCCTTTGCGCGCGAGTACGAAAAAAATCCAGAGCTAGAGCTCGGCGTTTGGGAAGTCGACAGCGGCCTGGACTTTTACTACGCCCAGCTCCTGCGCGAAAAAACCTGCGACTTCAGCGAAAAAACGGTCAGCGAGTACTTCCCCCTGGCCACCGTGCGCGACGGAATGTTTTCGACATTAGCTACGCTGTATGGCGTCACATTTAGCAAGGCTCCGGCCGATATCACTACCTGGCACGAAGCCGTCGAAGTATACGACATCCGCGACCAAGCCGGCCACCACCTGGCCCGAGTATGGTGCGATTGGCTGGCCCGGCCTGGCAAAAACGGCGGCGCCTGGATGACCGAATACTACGTTGCCGAACGCGCCAACAACACCTTTGATAAGCCGCATCTTGGCTACGTGGTGTGCAACTTCTCGCTGCCAACCGCCACCAAACCCAGCCTGCTGAGCATCCGCGAAGTCGAGACCATGTGGCACGAGTTTGGCCACTACATGCACCTGGCCTTGTCGCGCACTGCCCTGCCCGAGCAAGCCGCCGTCGCCTGCAAGTGGGATTTTATCGAGGCGCCCTCGCAAATTATGGAAAACTGGGTCTGGCAACCGCAGATTTTGCAGCGCATTTCTAAGCACTACCAAACCGGCCAGCCGCTGCCAGACGACCTAATTAAAAAAATGCTGACCAGCCAAAACTTCCGGGTTGCTGCCAAAGCCATGCGCCAATTCAATTATGCGACCATCGATTTAGTGCTGCACACCAGCTACGACCCCGACGGCCAAGTCGGTGTGATTGAGCAAGGCCGCCGCACCAAGGCCGATTTTGTGCCGCTGCCCGTGCCCGACTTCGAGAGCTCCATCACCGGTTTTGCCCACATTTTTTCTGGCGGTTATGCTGCGGGCTACTACGGTTACAAGTGGGCCGAGGCTATACAGGCTGATCTGTTTTCGCGCTTTGCAACAGAGGGCGTACTCAATCCCGAAGTTGGCCAAGCCTATGCCGAGCAAATCCTCGCCCGCGGCGACGAAGCAGAGCCGGAAGTGTTAGTCCGCAACTTCCTGGGCCGCGAGAGCAGCAACCAGGCCATGCTCGAGCGGGATGGGATCGCCTAAAATAAGTACAAATTAAAACTCGGCCAGCGCATTGGTATGCGTTGACCGAGTTTGTTGTTTTTATCCGCCAGAGGAACAGCTGTCAGCTGACTAGCTGGTAGGCATAGAGGCATCAGGGAACCCTGTCATATCTAACAGGCTCACATCCTGCCCCCACTGAGACAAGACTGTCTCTTTCGGCGCGGTCAGAATAGAGAGGCAAGCGACGTAGTTCGCAAGCCCGCTACCAGACTCTGGTTGAGAAGCATAATACATGCCGAGAGCGCTCAAACCAGGCACGCCCAGCCGCGCCAGATCCTCGCGGGCGGTCTCAACCTGCAAATGGGTGGGGTGGCCGAAGGTCGAGAACGACACACCGCCCCCGCTGCCGGTCTTGATCGATACCGTCACAGGAGTGCCGTCATTGGTACCCGATCCGGACGCAGTAATCTGCGCCAGATCGCCAATCTCATAAACGGCCAGGTCGACACCAGGCATACCGGCTCGGAGCTGTCGATACAGCGTTGTCCAGCCATGGGTATTCCTGATGACATTGGCAACCCCGGGGTCAGAAGTGAATATGTACAGCGATGTCGGCACCGGAGACAGGTTGGGCGTTAAAACCAGGAGGCCGTGGTATTGGCCGTTGATGTTCCAGTCGACCTGACTCAGCGCGCCGCTTGAGAAGGGAGCCGTATTCGGAGCCCTCCCCCAGTTGTTGTCAAACTGGGTGGTAATCGTACCAGCAGAAGACCCGTGCTCAAACACACTGAAGCCAGGATGTCGACCGATAAGATCGCTCCAGGCCGCATTGTGCACCATCTCAATATCAGGCTTGAGCTGTGAACTGTTCAGGTTTTGCTCCACCGAACTGATGGCTGTATCGGCGAGCTGGAATGGAGTTGCCGAAGCTTCCCAGAAGCCGTACTCGTCGTACTGCGCGGGCACCACCTGGCTTGCGCTATCCTGCCATACTGCAGTGAGGCCCCAAGGCAGCGGCTCGTCGCCAAGCTTCCAGATTTCGTTGTAAACAACTTTCTGAAGCATTGGCAGCTGACCGGACCCGGGGTTTGGCGCGACATAGACCAAGTACAAGTGGCTCTTATCAATCGTGTACTTAAAGTTCCCTGCAAGCCATTGAAAAATGGAGGTTTTGACAGTGAACTCAACGACGCCACCAAGAAGCGTGCTACCGTCGGCAGCATAGTAGTCGGTGCGCTGCACGACGCCGCCGTTGAAATCGCCCCACTGGGTGTTGAGGGTCGTTCCCGTTTTGCCCAGTTGTTTCAGGGTGATTTCCTCATTCTGCAGTCTGCCGGTGCCATCGAGGGCGTCGGTGCCCGTGTTGTCATACGTAATATCCACAAACGGGGACACAACACTCTGACGCTGCACTCCCCCAACGTTTAACAGCTGGAAGTTGGCGGGATAGTTGCCGGAAACGGGCGGCGGCAACGGAAGAAAGTCGATAGTCGGCGTTGTTGGATTCGTCGTATCGCCACAAGCCGTAACAAACACAGCAACTGCAACAAGAAGTCCAAGCAAACGCACGAGGAACCATCGGTTCGAACGCTGACGCGTTACCATAACAAGTCCTTTCCTGAATCACCAAGAGCGGTTTGGAATTTTCTCTAGCAACGGAAGCAGAGAAGCCGCTCGTGTACGAGCGATACATGTAAATATACCGCCGTAATCGTAGTATGTTAAATTGCATATCGCAGAAAACACTCTACGACACACTTTTAAAATACTAGCAACTTTTCAGTATTTACGCAAGTATATTTTATTAGAAAGCCGATAATACTCGCCTACTCTCGTGAGTTGTCAGAAAGTATATTTTATTGTAAGATTACATAATACTCGTAACCGGACCTTAAAACTACTCTGTACCCTTAGAAAAAAGGAGCATAAGCATGCCACCCACCGTCAAAACTCACTACTCGCTTCAGGGCATCAACGCCGCCGATTGGCCGAGCGTTGAGTCGTTGTTGTCCATTCTCTGCACTAAGAGGGGTAGGTCTTCGCTCTGTACGGAAGACTTACATGCTGATTTACCGACCGTCTATGTAGCTCCTCAACCCGTTCGTCTGCCGTACCTCAAACGCCTAGCCACACAAGCGCTTCAGAAAATGCAAGAAGGAACCGCTTACCTAGTCTTGCCTGGTAATATCCAGCTAACTATTAGCCAAGTGGATTCCAATGGGCTTTTTTACTTGCTTGTGTACGAAAACGAGAAGGAGAATGAAGACTGGGACAAGTGGCTGGCTGCAACCTGCGGTGTATCCCGTGCTCTTCACCTTTGCGTTGTTACATTAGAATACGAGACAGCCAACGATATAGCGGCTTTCGATTTTTCTTACGTAGCAGATAGGCTCAACCGAGTCCGTCCGCGCTATACCGCAGAAACACTCTTGCGCAACTTAATCCACATTGAGGGTGGATTTATCTCTGGTGAAGCGCCCTTGTTTGTTCGCAACGAGATCTTGGTCAGGCTCAAAGTGTCTTCTTTGTTTCTGGAAGAGCGTTTCAGCGATACTCATGTAGACAGATGGCGAACCGAGGGCACGACACTCTATGCCCCGATACTGGAACTCGATGAGTCAGACGAGCCCGATGAGAAACTGGTGGCGATGCTTGAGTTTTTTATAGAAAAGGCCGGGCCGCATGCACCGTTCGACGCCATTTCCAACCCACTGCAGCGACGCACGGCTATCGAACTCTGCGAGCAGATCACCCGAGCATTCAGCGAGTAATACCACCGTTTCGAACGTCAAAAGCGCATTTGTTTTTTAAAACAGGTGCGCTTTTTAGTACTAGTCGTGCCAAGGCATTGCTTAAGCTTGCTCCCAAAACCAACGAGCGGCAATCCCGCAGCAGTAGTATGGCTCCGCGTTAGCAGTGTTCGGGCAGCGGAGTTTCCGTAGATTGACGGCCCCCGCAGTTTTTGAGAGTCAGATCAGAGTGCATTGTATAACACCAAGTAATATTCTACAATATATTTCGAGCAATACAGCTCAGAACCAGTACATCCATCCTTTCAAGGAGTTTGAACATTGAGATCAAAAAGCGATGGTTGGGTAGTACTCAACCCCGAGGTAGAGCAGGAATTGGCTTGGCTCAAAACTGCCACAACCCGCCCCGACCGCTCGATTGACAAGGAGGCTTTGGGCTACATTGCCGAAGTTAATGCTATCCCCAGGCTAACTGCAAGCGAGGAGCTTGAATTAGCTAAAAAAATTGCCCGGGGTGACCGCGATGCATTTGCTCGGCTTATCAGGGGAAGTTTATACTTCGTTGTCGCAGTTTCCCGGAATTACTTCGATAATTTGCTGCCCTTGCTTGACCGGATTCAAGCTGGCAATACGGGTTTAGTCACGGCCGCAAATGAGTATGACTACCGAAAAGGAGTTCCCTTTCAACGCTACGCCAAGCAGTTCATCGATTGGGAAATAATCGACGCTATCTATAAAGAGATGCGCTTGATTTATCTATCCAAAGATGTCCTTACAAAAACACGGGACATTTGGGATCAAACCGAAGCGCTGGCTCAGCGTTTAGGGCACTTCCCAACCGTGTTTGAGATTGCTGAGGTCGCCGAGATGCCGCGCTCGGAGATACAGCTATTGTTAGCAATATATGAACCACTCATTTCACTGGATAGCTTAATTGCAGAAGAAGAGTTCGATATGCCTGATGGCAGCGGGGAAGATGCAGCGTATACGGAAACCCTGTTCGCCGAACTTCATAAGGTGCTTTGGGCGAGCCTTGGACAACTTGCACCCCGGGAACGGATGGTTCTGGACCTGCGATTTGGCCTGACAGACGGTAAAGAGCTGACGCTTGAAGATACAGGGAAGCGAATCACCCCGAAAGTTACTCGCGAGCGCGTTCGGCAAATCGAGGCTATGGCGTTGCGGAAGTTGCGTCATCCGGCATACGGAAGACGATTAAGAGAGTACTTGTAACAGAAAAGTCGGGGACTACCCCGACTTTTTACTTTTTTCAAACTGTATGAGGAGGCGCTGCCAATCCGTTAGCGAAAGCTCTTCGGCACGGGCGTCAGCTGCAATGTGGGCATCACGCAACAAACTTTCGGTTTGCATGGTCGACATTTGCAACCCGCCGCTCAGGCTATTGCGTAGTTTTTTGCGCTTTTCGCTGAAGCCGGCTTTAACGATGCGGAAGAAATCCGCGGGGCTTACATCAGGAAACAGCGGTTCAACGCGTCTGGTAAGTGTCACCACCTGCGAATCAACCTTGGGCGGCGGTGTGAAGAGTTTTGCCGGCACCACTGGCCCGAGAGTAACTGCGGCGTAAAACTGGGCGAGCACGGCGAGCATGCTCATATCGCCCGGCGCGCTGGCGATGCGCTCGGCCACTTCTTTTTGCACTAACAGCGTCGCCCGGGCTGGCGGATTTGGCGATTCCAGCAGCAAGCGGATAATTTTGTTAGTGATGTAATAGGGTACGTTGGCCACCACTTTGTAGCCAGCCGGCAGCGTCGTCAGGTCAAACGTCAAAATATCGCCTTGCGCTATTGCCACGTTTGGCGCGATGGGGTGCGCTTGCAGCTGCTCGTACAGGCGCTGGTCGAACTCCAAAGCAATGACCCGCCCGGCTTGGGATGCCAAATGCCGCGTTAGCGTGCCGAGCCCAGGTCCAATTTCGAACACGGTGTCGGTTTTCGTCAGCTGCGCTTCGCGGCAGATCGCCTTCAGCGTGCCATCGTCGCGCAGCCAGTGTTGGCCCAGGCTTTTGTCGGCAATAATGTTAGTCATCTGGCGGAACTCGACTTTAGGTTATCCATAGGTATGTTCTCCTTAGCCTTGCGGATCGAAAATTGATTTTTTATGCACCCGCCCATTCAAAAAGAGGGCAATTTTTTTACCGCCAAAAATCGACGGCAAAATGCCGACGCCGTTGCAGCCGAGGTTATACAGCAGGTTCGGATTATGGGTATCGGGGCCAATGATGCGCAGGCCGTTGTTGGTGTAGCCCATCAAGCCATGCCAGATAAACATATGCTCGTAGCCTTCTTTAGAGGCCGTGGCCAGCACCGAGCCCACAAACGCGTCAATTGCCTTGGAAACCGCCGCCGGATAGCGGCTGTCGGCGGTGTATTCGCTTTTGTCGGGCAGCACATATTCCGGCCCGCCCACTGATATTAAACTGCGTGCCGCCATAGTCGTCAGCGTGGAGGGCCGCCGCGTCAGATAAAAATATTCGTTGTAGCTCGCCGTATTGTAGTACGAAATAGCCGTCGGCTGGCTGGCGTCTTTATAGCTGTAGGCTTTCATGTAGCCAACTTTGCCGTGCAAGGCCTCGTGGCGGCCAATATCGATGATGGCGCCCGCTTGCCCGATGAGTTTCATATCGCGGAAGCCATTGGTGCACAGCACCACTTTTTGGGCCCGCATTTGGGTTTGGCTGTTAATGGTGATCAGGGCGTCTTTGGCTGACAGCTGCACTTCAGACACGTGGGCGCCCTCGTAAATCTGGAAACGAGTCGGGTACATACGCAGCAAATAAGCCGCGACTTCCTCGCAAAACATAGCACTATTCATGCAGCCTTTTTTAGAAGTAAAGGCAGCTGAGTAGGTCGGGTCTTTGGTCTCGAGCAGTTCCATAATCAGCCTGCGCGGCACAACCGTGTACAGGTCGCTAAATTCGGCTGGGATGTGGTCTAAAAACTCACAGTCGTCGGCGATGAGGCCAAACTCTTTTTGATGGGCAACCTGGGGGCGATAAAAGCGGCTTTCTAAATGCTCGTACACCGATTGAAAATAAGCACAGCCCGACAAACCTTCAAAGGTATAAATCGGCGTTTTAAGCTTGGTTTTTATCTGGATCTCGCGCAGCTGATCCCAGGCCGAGTTAATATCTTGCTGCCCTTGCCATGCCATGTCGTGCCCAAATTCCTCGACAATTTCGCGGAACGGCCGTTCGAAGTAATTGACAATCTGCCCAGCATTATGGCCGGTAGCACCCGAGGCAATCGTGTTGGTTTCGAGCACCACCACGTTCTTTTTGGTCATCGTCAGGATATAATAAGCGGTCATGATACCCGCTATGCCGGCACCAATGACCACGATATCGTTTTTTGGGAAGGCCTTGTTGAGCGTGTAAGCCTTGCGGCCTCCCTGCAGCTCAAACAGCCACGGCGACTGAGTATATAACATATCTTTATTATGCCACGACTAGCGGAGCGTCAGATAGACCATAATTGCTGCGCTGAGCGCAACCAGCAAGGCCATGCCGATAATTGGCGTGAGCGAACGATGGATCGACGAACGCGCCAACGGATTACGCCCAATCGACACGACACTGCCCCGGATAGCTCCATACAACAAACCGATCAGGGTGGCGACGGCGATAATGACAATCAAAAAACTCAAACTCGTTTGCAGCATTGACACTTGGTGGCCGCTCAGCCCGACAGCGACCAGCTGCAAGGCGCCCAGCACACCGGTTGGTACGTCGGTGGGATTAGTTGCATAAGCGATACTGATACTAACTGGTACGGTGCCAAAATAAATCCGGCTGAGTGCGCCATTTTTATCTTTTATATCGCGGGGCTGCGCATCAATGCTCATCCGACTAAAGCTTTGCTGCGCCAAACCAATGGCGCGCTGACCCGACTTGCCATCCATGCCAACGCCACTGAGCGGTGACACGGTAATTTGATCGCCCGCCTGGATATCGCCGTTGATCGTGCTCACCAATACATCCACGGTGCCACTGATCGCCACCTGCACTTTGCCACTGCTGGCATCAATAGCCAGCAGCGAGCTGCCCACCGGCGTCGCAACGCCGACTAGCCGGCTACCGTTGCTCGTATCGGCCAACTCAACACCGCCAGTTGAACCAGCTTGCGCACTGACCAGGCTGCCCGGCACAATGCCACTATCCGCCGCGACAAACGATCGCGATACATCAGCCACCGCCAAGGCGGCTTGAGCCATCATCAGTATTCCGCCCACAAGCAGCACCACCGCACAGCATAACCGTTGTTTCATATTGCTTATTATACTATCTGCTCTCGGCCTGCAATAAGTACGTTCCTAAGACTACGGCCCAAACATAATGAAAGCCAGCCAAACAAAGCAAAATGTTGCATTTATTTGGCTGGCTAGAACAGCTAATCTGCCGTTCGATAGGCGGGCTATTCTTCCTCTTCGTCGCGCAAAAATGCTTCAACTGAGCGCTGTCTACGCAGAAATTCTGCACATAACTCGCTGTGCGCCCCCACCAGTGGTAAGTCTTCTCCCAGCATGAAGAAGTCCATCTCAGCATATACACCTAACGACAAGCCGGTAAACAGGTCCCCGAAGCGCGAAGCCAGGATCACGTGTGTTCTGTTGCTCCCGTCAGTGGTATAGCTGCCCGCATATTGTAGCACCGAGAGGGGAAGCCAGATTCCGGTCAATTGCTCCAACAGCTCCTGCATACGTGAATCGAGCTTCTTGCACGCAGGGCCTACGAATCCGCCAGGGAAAACGAAGTAGTCCTGCTCCTTCGGTTTGTATAGCAATATCTTCCCATCAGGGGTCGTTAGATACGCTTCTACACGATCAGTGGGGTTATAGCGCTTCGGTATTGTCGGCCAAAGTGAGATTGTAAACCGAAACTCATCCTCGACGATGGCAAACGGCAACAGTTCTTGCGGCTCAAACGACCTGGCTGATTGATTTGGTTGAGTCATAGCTCAACCCCCTTTCAATTTTGCTCTTCTCGAAGAAGGCTTTATCTATTGTAATGTTAATCTGTCAGGATCCAAAGTGGCGTCGCCACGAGAAGACAAGAAGGAAACAAGGACTGCCCTGCAACAGAGTATCAAAATGTGAATTACTACCAGCTATGGTACACGACCCAGTGCAAGTAAGCATTATACCAGCCGCCATATTTAGCATTAGCGTAATTGGTGCACCATTTGAGCTGCGTGATGGGATTAGTCGCCCAGTCAGTACCAGCGGTTTGCATTTTATAACCCGGAGTGGCCTGGCAAAGACCGTAACCAACATACGACGACGTAGGTGTGCCATGATAAGCCGGGCAACCGCCCCACTGCCCTTGCCATTTTGTAGCACACCAGCCAGACTCGTGGCTAATAATGTAGTCGGCGTACTGGTAATTCCCCGGTGAAATGCCGGCCAAATTCATCGCCACTCCCTTATCACCAATGCTGGTATTGGCTTTGGTGCCGATCACCTCCACCTGATCTGTTGGCTGCGACAGCGCGACGCTTTGCAGTTCGACCTGTACCGTCCGGCCGTTTTTAGTTTGCGTTTCGCTAATTACCAGCCGTTGGCCTGGTACGCCCGGAGTTTGAACTTGCCGGTAGCCAAGCAGCTGGTTGGCATCGTAGATACGCCTGGTCACAAAAGGCACCGCAACCTGCCGGACCAGCTGCGAACCATCCCGGTAAACCGCGACCGCCATGCCGGCAGTAATTGGAGTGCTGGCATCAGGGAATAACTTGTCACCAGGGTTAAGCGTAATGTTTTTTTCTTGCAAAAACCCGCCCACGGTTGTTGCCTGGGTCCGCATATCGAGAGATTTATCGTACAGCACCACCTTGAGCGGCGTCGAACGCTTGATGGTAAGCAGCAAGCCGATGGTACCCTGTCCGACAAAATCGTCAATGCGCGACGTCGTTAAAATATCTTCATCGTAAATCGTAAGGCCAGCGGCTTCAGCGATTTGCCTATCACCAGTCAGCGGCGTCAAAATATGATACCGGGCACTGCCATCAATAATAGTCACTGGTTCAGCACGGTACACATTGATATTAAAATTACTGACGGCCAGTTTGGTGGCAGGATCGGGCTCGACCAAATCATGTGCGCCAACGCTGACGCCTGCGCGTTGCAGCACCTCACC
The DNA here is from genome assembly GCA_035576845.1 of Candidatus Acidiferrum sp. Classification (GTDB taxonomy): domain Bacteria; phylum Patescibacteriota; class Saccharimonadia; order Saccharimonadales; family EFPC-124; genus DATLVY01. The sequence continues at coordinate 10,554 of DATLVY010000075.1, forward strand.
AACCGTCGCAGCACTACTCGAGACTACCTGGGCTTGGCCATCGTGATAAATAGTAATGAGCCGATCATTCGCCGCATGTACGGTAGCACGCGGTAAAAAAAGCCACGACAAACAAACCGCTAGTGCCAGAATACCGAACACTGCCCATGGAAAATAACGTAGCTCAAACTGTTGGTAGCTTTGCTTCATACCGTTTCCGACCACTCGGACTGCTTGTATTATAGCAAACCGGGTTGCGTAACTGTCCGCATATCAGTAGAATAAGCTTATGCTTTTTGCGATCGCCTTCTTTTTTGCTCAGGCGTATAGTTGTGGTAGTTATGGGGCCGGCAGTTACAGCCAGTGCCCGGTGGTTAGTTCT
>DATLVY010000076.1:0-9679 GCA_035576845.1 Candidatus Acidiferrum sp.
GGCATGTCAACGGCTATTGTAGGCAGTTATCCCTTCCCGCCATGCAGCATCAGGCGGAGTGCAGCCCGAGCTCTGCAAGAGCCCGGCGTGTAACGTGCGGAATGGCGGGAAGGGATAACTGCCCCTATTGTACGCTGGTCGATATCTGAGTAATTGGCCCAAATACACTCACCGCGATTAAGCCCACCATACTGCCAAGCAACAAAATCATCACCGGCTCGATGATGGACGAAATGGAGGCGACGGCGGCATCGACTTCGTCCTCGTAAAATTCCGCAATTTTCAAAATGACGGTATCGGTCTGGCCAGTCTCCTCGCCTACCGCCAGCATTTGGGCCACAATCGGCGGGAAATGTTTGCTTTTTTGCAGCTGTACCGACAGCGGGCTGCCAGCCTGAATGGCTTTAGAGCAATCCAGCAGTTCTTTTTCGATAACGGCATTGCCAATCGCCCCAGCTGTGGTGTTAATAGCGTCGACAATCGACACGCCAGCGCCCATCAGCGAGGCAAAAATCCGCGAAAACCGGGCGATGGCGGTTTTGGTAATAATCGCCTTCACCGCCGGCACCCGCAGCAAAAACGAATGCCACTGGTAGCGGCCGCGCGGCGTTTTGATGTAGCGCCGAAACAGGTAAAATGCCAGCGGCAGCCCCACTACCACCGAAATAATAAACGCTGGCTGCTGCATGGTGGCGCTCATTGCCAGCAGCACCTGCGTGTAAATGGGCAGCTTCGAGGTGCCGTTGCTCAGCGACGTAATAATGGCGCCGATTTTGGGCACGATAAAGGTCATCAAAATAAAGAACGCCAGCATCGTGACCGAAAAAATCACAATCGGGTAAATCATGGCGGCGCGGATTTTATTTTTCAGCGAGGCGTCTTTTTCTTGCTGAAAGGCCAGCCGGTCGAGCACTTTATCGAGAATGCCACCGGCCTCGCCGGCGCGCACCATGTTAACGTAAATCGACGAAAAAACTTTGGGGTGCTTGGCCAGCGCCTCGCTGAGACTAGAACCGCCCTCGACACTCGCCGATATCGCTTCAAGTGTTTGGCGCAGCAAGGCCGATTCGCTCTGTTCTTTTAAAATACTCAGGCCGCGCAAAATCGGCACGCCGGCGTTGATCATGGTCGAAAACTGGCGGGTAAAAATTACTAAATCTTTGGTTTTGATGCCGCCGAGGCCGGGAATTGCAATATTCATGCCCAGGCCGCCCTTGGCTTTAGCCGCCTTAACAACAATCGGCGCCAATTGCCGGGCGCGCAGCGAACCGATGGCTGCCGCGCGGTCTTTGGCGTTAACCTTGCCGGTTTGGATTTGGCCGTTTGCTTGGCGCGCGGTAAAAGTAAACTCTGGCATCTTTATCCCTCCGTGCTCGTGACGCGCAGAATTTCCTCGAGTGAGGTCTGCCCGCGCAGCACTTTAATAAAGCCATCAATATGCATGGTCAGCATGCCGTCGGTGATGGCCTGCGTTTCCAGATCTTCGCTGGTGCCGCTTTTGATAATACGTTCCTGAATCGCCGGACTGTTTTTGAGCACTTCGTAAATGCCCAGCCGTCCGCGGTAGCCGCTGTGGCCGCAGCTGTTGCAGCCCTCATCGTGCGCCTTCCAGAGGTGTTTGATGTTGTGTTCGTCAGTGCTTAGCTCCAGGTCGGACGGCTTGCTGGGGTCGTCGGTAACGGTACTGATACCGGCAGTGAGCGCTTCTTGCTCGAGCTGGTGCAGGTTTGCAAATGCGCCCTCGTCGTGCAAATTAAACTCGCTTTTAATCCGTTCCATGGCGGCCGCCTCGGGCACATAGCGCTCCCGGCAGGTTGGGCACAGGCGCCGCACCAGGCGCTGCCCGACGATAATGCGCACCGTGCTGGCGATTAAAAACGGTTCGATACCCATGTCGAGCAAGCGCGGCAAACAGGTCGCCGCATTGTTGGTGTGCAAAGTGCTGAACACCAAGTGCCCGGTTAGGGCGGCCTGCACGGCCAGGTCGGCAGTTTCGCGGTCACGGATCTCGCCCACCATGATAATGTTTGGGTCTTGGCGCAGCAGCGAGCGCAGCCCGCTGGCAAACGTCATGCCCGCCACCGGGTTGACCTGGGTTTGGTTGACGCCGACAATGCGGTACTCCACCGGATCCTCGATGGTGCTGATGTTGACGGTTGGGTTATTGAGGGTGCTGAGCGCACTAAACAGGCTGGTCGATTTGCCCGAGCCGGTTGGGCCGGTGATTAAAATCATGCCGTGCGGTTGCACGATGGCTTGCTGCACCCGGCGCAGCGACTCGCCCCAGTAGCCAAGCTCGGCAAACGTGGCCGCTTTGCTGGATTCGTCCAAAATGCGCATGACAACTTTTTCGCCATCCACCAGCGGCAAGGTCGAAACGCGCAGCGCGTACACGTGGTCACCGATGGAGATTTTAAACCGGCCATCCTGCGGGGCGCGATGCTCGTCGATTTTGAGGTTGGCCAAAATTTTGATGCGCGACACCAGGGCGCTGTGCGTTTTGCGCGGCAATTTATTAACCTCGCGCAGCACGCCGTCGATGCGGTAACGGATGACAACCATATTATCGCGCGGCTCGATATGCACGTCGCTGGCACGGGCACGCACGCCGTAGTCGATGAGCAGGTTGACGGTTTGGGCGATCGGCGAATCCTCGGCCACGTCTTCTTTGGCGACGTTTTCTTCCTCGGTCTCTTTATCCTGGACGGCGATCACCTTGGCGAGGGCATTGTTGTCGCTCCCGCCGCCATACTGGTCGATTGCGGCTTGAATCGCGCCCGGCGGCGCAATGTGGATACGAATTGGCCGGGCAAGCTGTTTTTGCAAAAAGTTAATGGCCTGGATGTCGTCAGGATCTTCCATGGCGATAAACACCACACCGTCCTCGTTGACCTCGAAGGACACCGCGCGGTACTGGCGGGCCACGGCCTCGGGGATAAGCTGCAAGGTATCGTGATGAATGGCGTTTGGCGTAAACTCGGCCAGCGGCACGTCGATTTCTTCGGCGTACAGCTTGGTCAGCTCTTCTTCGGTCAAAATATGGCCGGCAATGACCGTGTCTTGAAGCGATTTTTGGGCGTCCGCCGCCTGCTGGCGCAGCGCCTTCACCTGCTCCTCGGTAAATTTGCTGGTGTCTTTGAGTAATTTTTCGATTAAGGCATCAGATACGCGCATAGTTATCTCTAGTATATACCAAGCATAAGCTTTGTGCAGCGCGGGTTTTGGGCTACTATTAAAGTAACTATGGATCACCAAGCTCCAACCAACAAGCCAATGCCGCCCGAAATTACGCCGTCAAAGCGGACGCCGCTCACGACTGCTCCGCAGCCTATTGCCGTGCATCGCCCAGCGACCAATGCCAATGCCGATCCGCTGCTTGAGCCGGGCGAAACCGAACTCGAGCTGCCTGCCAAAACCGCCACTGCTGTGCCCAGGCGTCCGGTAATCGCGCCCATTTCGCCCAAAAGTGAATTGCAGCCAGAGGCCGAGCAAACGCCAAGCCGACCCGAAGCTGCGCAGGTTGTGCCATCCGATGAAGCAGCGTCTTTGGATATTCAGCCCGACCCTGCCCTTGGTGCACAAAAAGTGGCGCAGCAAAACTCCGAACATGAGCAACAGGTGCAAGACCACATTAACGGCCGTACTTATTTTTTGCCTATTAACACCGCTGCCCGTAAGCGCTCTCTGTTGGTGAGTGCCGGGATGACCATGTGCGTCATACTGCTCGGCCTCGTATTAATCGACTTGATGCTTGATTCGGGCATAATTTTATTGCTGCAAAAAATACCACATACTCACTTTTTTGATACGGGTAGTTAAACCAGGGGCATATCGGCAGTCATCCCTTCACCCCACTCCGCACGTTACACGCCGGGGCTTTTACGGAGCCCCGGGTTGCACTCCCGCCTAATGCTGCATGGCGCGAAGAGATAATTCCCCACAGATCTAGTTGACAGATAACATATAGAAGTTTATGATACTATAAGTTCGCCCATACGGAGGGCGTGATAGTTTGTTCGGAGGACACATGATCTTGATCTTTTTGCAGACTTCAGGGCAGATTTTTGTGGTGGGGTGCATGATGAGCACGCTAGTCGCGGTGCTGACTGGTGTATTGAAGGAAGCCGCCGTGGCATGTACGTCACTCACGGGCACCAGGCGCATGAAAACGAAATACGACAACCTCGAAAGTGTGATGCACTATCGACACGTATTGCCCAAGAACTTGTGGAAGCAGATGGTGGTGAGCCTAGGCTGCATTAGTGTTTTTGTTTTTGACCACCCCGGCACGAATATGCTCAGCTGGGACATCGGCTGGTGGCTAGGCTCATACTTTTTGCTGCTAAGCCTTATGTCGATGGTCTCAACTTGGTGGTATATGCGCCGTACGGCATGAATTGCGAAGGTCGAGGGCGTTCTGTAGCCAGAGCTTTTAGTGCTCAGAAACAGGCTGGTACATGTGCCAGCCTGTTGCAATTTCAAGGTGGTCTGGCCTGCCGCTACACGTCGTCACTATTTTCGAGCACTGCCAAAATATTGCCTGCCGGATCTTTAAACCAGGCCATGGCAGGTGCCCCCTGCTCGCCGCGGGCGACGCCTCTCTCGTCGGTTTTCGGATTTTCGTACTGCTCAAACTTAACGCCTAGGTTGGTTAATTCATCGACGGTTACGTCAATGTTATCTACCACAAAATTTAAAATGGTAAAGGTTGCTGGCACATGGTTAGGCTTGGGATACGCAAATATGGTGCCGCCTGCTGGCAGGCGAAAACGGATCCCCATGCGTTCATCTTCAATCTCTAGCCCGAGCGTTTTCGTATAAAACTCTTTGGCCCGGCCCAGATCATCAACCGAAAAACCACTGAATGCTGCCCTTGCTTTAAACATACTTAACCCTCTTTTACTATAGCCATAGTATCATTTGCAAAGCTTATGCGAAAAGCGCTAAAAGTTAATAATTTAATTTGGAATGTTTAGTATCATTGTCTGGTGTGCACTAAACTTAGGTGGAGGTTATATGTACCAACGTAAAAATACGCTTACAAAAAACATAAATCAGGGGCGCGGGTTGCCTGGCCAGCAGATTGTTGGCAAGGGTTTACTGGCGGTCGCAGCAGCTGTTTCTTCGGTACTATTTTTAGTGCCGGCAAGCGGGGCGGCGGCGTTTGTGCCTGGTGTGTACAATCAAACTAATTTGGTGTCCGATTCGACGGGGCATGCGGCAGTAACCGACTCAAAATTGGTGAATCCTTGGGGGTTGGTGCATAACGCAACCAGTCCGTGGTGGATTTCGGATAACGGCACGGGCAGTTCCTCGATTTATAGCGGCGCGGGTGTCTCAGTCCGCCCAGTTGTCGCAATTCCTGACCCATCGGGTGCGGCCGGCAAGGGTACGCCAACAGGTGTTGTTTATAACGAAGTCTCGACCTCGCAGCCAACTGCATTTGTGATTAAAAAAGGTACGGTCAGCGGCCCCAGCACATTCATTTTCGCGACCGAGGACGGCACCATCGCAGGTTGGAATAAAACAGTTGACGGTAATAACGCTATCATCGCCATAGACCATTCCAAAACCAATGACGGGCATGGCCACATCGGTGCGGTGTATAAAGGTTTGGCCTATGGTTTTAATGGCGGTAAGCCGTATATCTACGCCACTAACTTCCGTTTTGGGGTTGTTGATGTATTTGACGCTACCTATCACTTTGTGATGTCATTTAGCGACCCGAATCTGGTCACCGCTTGCCTGAGCCAGTGCTACGCGCCGTTTGGTATCCAAAACATTGGCGGCAAGCTGTATGTGAGCTTTGCGTTGCAAGATTCAGCCAAACACGATGATATCGCGGGCAGCGGTCACGGCTATGTCGATGTCTTTAGCACGAATGGGACTTTCCTGAAGCGTCTGATTTCGCGCGGCCTGCTGAACTCCCCTTGGGGTATGGCCTTGGCACCCAAAGACTTTGGCGGTGCGAGCAACCAGCTGTTAGTTGGTAACTTTGGCGATGGCACGATCACGTCGTACAACTTTTTCTCGGGCCTGCCTGTGGGTAAATTAATCGGAAAGTCGAACCAGCCAATTCATATCGACGGTCTTTGGGGTTTGGCCTTTGGTAACGACCATCTAGCTGGCAAACATAACGAACTGTTCTTCACTGCGGGTTTTGGCGGCGAAGCGCATGGCTTGTTTGGGAAAATTGTAAAACAGTAATTTCCCGACGATAAAAGAAAGAAGGAGCGTCTGTGGGCGCTCCTTCTTGAAATGGAAGTGGCTGTAACTGCAGTATCGTAATTGTAGCCCTATAGGCCGCTACTGCCGGGGTGGAAAAAGCGACTGGCAAAGCCGCTGAGCAGCTAGGTACTGTTTCCTTGACTTAACAGCATCCTCAGAAGAATTATAGCCACTGATTAGTTCTTGGAGGCCGTCAAGAAACGTATCGAAGCCCAGCTGGAAGAGCATCCAGTTGTCATAGGGCATGGGGCTCCAAATTCCCTCTCGGTCAGGCTCTTCCCCTAAGCCAAGTCGGACGTGAGGCCAAAAATCATCTTTGCCAAACTGGAGAATTGCCTCAGCCAGGCTAGTACTTTCGGCGGTCATGCGTAGGAACTTCAGCTCGTGTCGGTACGGCGTACGCCTGCGTATGCCTCCTTCGCTTTTAACTTCGACGACACTTCCCTGCTGCGCTTGCGCAAAACTGACAGAAAGCGTTCGATCAAGTGAAGGTGTGCGATCTGTCAGTGTGCTCGTAATTTGCACGATCGGGTGTTGGAGCTCAGTTTCGCTGAAGCCAAGTTGTTCGAGTGTTAAGTAGAGTGCTTCCGGTTGTATAATCTCCAATGCTTGGTGCCAGTTTCCGGCACGCGTTGCGCGTTCCTGGTAGGCCGCATAAGGGCTCGGGAGCGTAAAACCAATCAGTTGTGCCTGGTTGGCGAGCCTGCGAAGTTGTTTCCAGAGCTTAATAGCCTGCGGTGTTTTATTTGGATCGGCCATGATGCCTCCTCGGCCTGGTATATGGGTACTATGCTCTCAATGAGCAAAACAGTATGACTGTATCACTTTTACTCAACATGGGCAATGCTTGCCAGGTCATGGCGGTATTGACAATCAGCTTCATGGGATTTATACATAAGTAGATCTTTTTGATTGTTATTTACGTTCCCGCGAACATTACAGTCTTGGTCGCGAAAGGAGATGCGCGTGGTTGGTAGTCACAACCCATGCGCCTGGTGTATTGAACCGGGCAGCCCTAGTTTCCCTGGAGGGAAAAGGCAAACATCTGGTATGTGTCCCAAATGCGCCAAAAAGTTGCGCAAAAAACACGGGCTGGGCCCGTGCCAAGATGCCGCACAGGGTTTGACGCTTGAGGCGGTCCTTCCGCCAACTCTCGAGCTGGCCATAGCGTTTTTCCTATCTGCGTAGGAGCAGCCCCGTGCGTAAATTGCAATTGAGGGAGTAGAAAAACCAGTAGGTTTTTATCTGCTCCCTCCTTTTGTTGCGTTGAGTTAGACGGTAAGTACAAGCAATCATTATGCGAACTTTGCGGCCGCTCCGCCTGATACTCCGCAGGCTGTAGGGCAGCCGCAATTGCGAGGCTTTGCTTTTTTTCAACTTTATACTATAATAGTAATTCGTCGCACAAAGCAATCCGCGGATATTTATTTGTGGATGTTGCAACTTGAAAGGTTGGAGAAACGAATGACATTACAATTAACGGTCGAGGGTCTGCCGAAACCCGTTACCATCGATGAGGTTGATCGCGACCTTCTGGGTCACGAATGGAAATTTGAAAAGTCTGAGCTGGACATCTACGCCCGTATCGATAGGAAAAAGGTCAGGCTTGGGCGGCTGATTGTCGCGCGTGAGCAAGGCTGTCGCTATGACGAGGTAGCTGGCAGGCTGCGTTTTTTAGTCGATAATCACACCTTTACGCGGAAAGGCCTGGCTGCTGGCAAGGGTCTTTTATCGGACGACAACTCGAGTCGGGAGTGGCAATACGTGTATTCCAACAAAAGCCACTACTCAGCACAACTCCCCCGAAAGATTTACCTCGGCTGTTTCGCTTGCGACATTGATGCCGCCGCCGCTGTTAATGCTCACTTCAAAGCTCTTGGTCTGCCGCCTCCGAACGCAATACCCCAGGAATTCCAAGATGACCTTAACGCCATTGCCGGCGGTAATAGAGATCCGCAGGTGCTGGTTGCCGCCTTGAATCGGCGGCTCGAGCGTACAGTAGTGGCGTTGCCGCGCTGGACAAACGAGTTTACCATTGACCTTGGGCGGCTGCAACTTCGGTTACGATCAACTCGTCACGACAACAGGGCAAAAGTATGTGACGTGAGACTCGAGTTGATCATAATCGACGACAAGGAGGAGAGACGCTCCGGGCTGCTAGATGGTTACAAAATACAACTCTTACGCGACGGAGGGCTGTATGCGCAAAGCATCATGAGCGTTGAGCTCACAGAAGTGTTTGAAAAAATTAGCTTTGGCAGGTACACCCTAATTATAGTGGACGAAAAATAACCTGCTCTAGCCATCCCTTTACTCCCCACTGCCTAGTAGTGCTAAAACACGACTGGGCAGTTTTATGTGTCGCAAATGCCAAGCCAAAGCATAAGCGAATTCATGTGGAGTTAATGTCTGCTCGGCATAATTGCCAATGTCTTGCCAGGGCGCAAGGTATATTAAGGCGAAAGCCAGGAGGTTTGTATGAGAATAACGAAATTAAGGCAAGGATTGTTTGCGGGCGCAGCAATCGTGGCTATGGCTTTGTTGCCAGAAGCAACGTCGGCGGCGAGTAACGTTTTGAGCCCTCAAACTTCACCTGCAGGGAAGGCCGCTGTTGCCACAGCCGTGCCCGACCAATGTATTTTGATGAAACAAATGAACCCAACCGAGCAGAAATATCGCTTGACGAACAATGCGCCGTTTACCTACACGGCTGCCGGATTCTTTAATGTTAAATGCGGGCATTTGCAGTTCACTGTGCCTCGCGGCCAAGACTCGCTGATTGATCTTACCGCTGCTGGCGAGCTAGACTGCCAGGCGCCAAACAATGTGACTACTCCTGCCCCAACCAACGGCTGGTGCGAGTCGCGCTTCCTAGTTAACGCCGTTAACGTTTTGCCAAACAACACGGGCCGCGGCGACACCTTTGCGTGGGATTCCAGCAACGGCGGCAACTTTGACTGGCAAGCCAACACGCTTGACCAAGTTGGCCACGCCTTCTGCCCACGTTCTGACCTCACTCAAGATCCTTGCGTGTACGATGTACAGTTGCAAGCTCGGCTTGACAACGGCGCCACTAGCCTGTGGGTTGATGACTTGACAGTTCGGGTTGATGTGTCCGAGGGTGCTGTCAGCGTTATGAATGTTGCGCCCTAACTTCCTGCTATAACCATTGGTGGAGATTAGTCCGACTAGGCTGTCGATACCTCCGCCACTATAGAGATAAACTGACACCCCAAGCGGGTGTCAGTTTATTAAGACGTCTCCCACTTGGGGTGATCGTAAAGCGCTTTGGCTTTGGCGCGTTTGTCTAAGGAGTAGCGCACCGATAGCTCAAGCTTATCGAGCAGCAGATACATGCTACTTCTCTGCCCAAATAGCTGACTGCCGGTAAAATCACGCCGGGCGGCAGTGATGTGCCGCATAATCAGCCGGCATATTGTGGGCATCGTCG
>DATLVY010000077.1:0-17301 GCA_035576845.1 Candidatus Acidiferrum sp.
CAACGTCCGCACCCGAAGCGCCAAGCCTGCAAATTGATGCCTCGGGCAACCTCAGCGTCCCGCCGCAGCTAACACCGCCGGCAGTACCAAACCCCGCGCCGCCGCTGCCGCCGGCACAGCCAATCCCACCAGCTAATGCCTGATCTTGTCCGTATTAATAAGTTTGTCGCCATGCATTCGAATATCGGTAGGCGGCAGGCCGATATGTTTATTGAGCAAGGCCGCGTTTTGGTCAATGGCCAAAAAGCCACACTCGGTACCCAGATCAACCCGGCGAATGATGTAATACTTGTGGATGGCAAACCCCTGGCCAACAGCAATAAAACATCTTATCTATATGTACTGCTTAACAAACCTGTTGGTTATGTCTGCAGCAGGCGCCAGCAGGACGGCTCGCCAACCATTTATTCTTTGCTGCCCGAAAAATACCATCACCTCAAACCGGTCGGTCGGCTCGATAAAGACTCGTCTGGCTTATTGCTGCTGACCAATGATGGGGAAGCGGCGCACCACCTGATGCACCCCAGTTTTATCAAGCAAAAGCAGTATGAAGTTACGCTGGACAAGCCGCTTGAAGCATCGCACCGCGAGTTGATTGACCACCAAGGCGTTGTGCTACCCGACGGCCCGAGCAGGCTGCGGCTTGAACGCCTCGCGGACGGTCGTCGCTGGCTCGTCACGATGCACGAGGGCCGCAACCGACAAATCCGGCGGACATTTTTGGCGCTGGGCTATACGGTTGTAAAGCTCAATCGCACTCAGTTTGGCAGCATGTCAATCCAACAGCTCAACAACCAGTTGTTTGTTGAAGTCGCTAAACCAAACATATAACGTAAGCTGCCTGCTTTGCGGTTTGCGCTGCCCGGCCGTCAAAATTAAACTCCATATTGCACCTCACAGAAGATCGCATCTTTTTACACTTGCAAAAAGACATTAGCTCCACTATAGCCAAACCACAGCAGACGGCCAATGGCAAGACCGGCATAACTGTGCTACACTACAGACATATGTCAAAACAACTGCCTACCGTTGCCATTGTCGGCCGCGCTAATGTTGGTAAATCCAGCCTGTTTAACCGTTTGGTCGGTGCGCAGCAGGCGATTGTGGCGCGCGAGGCGGGGACGACGCGCGATTCGGTGGTAGGCAAGGTGAGTTATCAGGCCCACACCTTCTGGCTGGTCGATACTGCTGGCCTTAAAACAGCCGAGGATGCTTTTGAAGCTACCATCCAAGAGCAAATTGATGACGCTACCACGGCCGCTGACCTGATTTTGGTTGTTATCGACGCAACCGTCATCCCTAGTGACGAAGATTATGCGGTTGCCAAAAAAGCTCTGCGCTCTAAAAAGCCGACGCTTTTAGTGGTCAATAAAACCGACAAAGCCGAGGCTTTGGGCAGCGAAGAGTTCTTGCGCCTGGGCATCAAGACCATTGCCCGCACCTCGGCCGAACACGCCAGAGGAATTTTTGAGCTGCTGGACGAAATTGTCCAAACCATTCCACCCAAAAAAGATATTCCTGAAGATAACACCCTCCGCATCGCCCTGATTGGCCGCCCCAACGTCGGCAAATCGTCACTGTTTAATCGCTTGGCTGGCAAGCAGCAGGCCATCGTGTCGCCGGTTGCTGGCACCACCCGCGATGTCGGCCGCGTGCAGCTCCGCTACCAGCAGCGCGACGTTGAACTGCTCGATACTGCGGGCATTCGCCGCTCTGGCAAAATCGAAACTGGCATCGAAAAATTCAGCGTGCTGCGGGCATTGCAGGCAATCGAGCAAGCCGATATTTGTTTGCTGTTGATGGACACTAACGAGTTAAACGTCGCCCTCGATCAAAAACTTGCCGGCATTATTAAAGAGGCTGGCAAAGGCTTGGTGTTGGTCATCAGCAAATGGGACAGCATGGAAGACAAGACGGCTTTCACTCGCGACGAATTGGCTAAAAAAATTGCCGATAATTACCAGTTTGCTCCCTGGGCGCCGCTGATTTTTACCAGCAGTGTGACCGGCCAAAACGTGAGCAAGCTGTACGAGCTGTGCGTAGAAATCGACGCCCGGCGCAAGCGGGAAGTTAAAACCGCCGACCTTAACCGCCTTTTGCAGCGCTGCGTAGCCGAGCATCCGCCGGCCGGTGTGCGCAACTCGCATCCACGGCCGCGCTATCTGGTACAAACCGATGTGGCGCCGCCGTGGTTCGTCCTGTTTGGCAGCGACCTGCGCTACTTGCACTGGAGCTACAAACGCTACCTCGAGCACGCCGTCCGCGATAATTTTGATTTTTCAGGCACGCCCATAATGTTCAGCTACCGCGACCGCAAAGCAGAGAAAGAACGCGATGAACGGGAACAAGCCTAAGCTTATCATCGGCCTAGGCAATCCTGGCGCGCAGTACACTGGCACACGCCATAACCTCGGTTTTATGATGCTGGATGCCGTGGCCGAAAAGTACGGCGCCGCGTGGCACAACAAGCCCAAATTCAAGGCGCTGCTGGCCGAAATTACCATCGACGGCCACCAAGCTATTCTGGCCAAACCCACCACGTTTTACAACCTGTCGGGCGAGGCTGCCGCAGCCATTATGCGTTTTTACAAGCTCGAGCCAGCCGACGTTTTGGTTATCCACGACGAGCTGGATCTGCCGTTTGGTGTCGTCCGCACCCGGCTCGGCGGCAGCGACGCCGGCAATAATGGTATTAAAAGCCTCATCCAACACCTTGGGCCTAACTTTACCCGCGCGCGGATAGGCATTGCTGACGAACATCGAGGACTTGACCCGGTGGATTTTGTGCTGGGTAAGTTTCACACCAGCCCAGAGCTGTTGAAAAAACTTACCGCATCAATCGTGGATGTTACAGCTCTGTTTGCCAGTGCCCCACATGCGTTTCAAGCATCCACGATACAGATAGGCGAGGAAAAGTCCACCTAACGAAAAGACGTCCAGTTGCAATAACTGGACGTCTTACTACAAGAGATGAAGGAGGGGGCTACAGGGGCATATCAACCAATGTGTCCACGGCCACAACGGCTTGAGACTCGCAAGGCACGGGGCGCCAGTCGGTTAAAGCCTTGAGCAAGCGCGCCGCGTCAGACATGTCGCCGATAGTATTGCGGTGCGACCAAACCCTACGCTGCAGGTCGACCCTAAACATCAAGCTGACCACTTCTGACACAATGCAGAGACATACGACACCAGCCTCGATAGACCCCACCACCTGAACTCCCTCGATGGGAGGCAGCTCGTCATTAGGATCAAAAACCTCAGGCGTATTGACCGAGAACAAAGGCTCGCCCTGATAATTGTGGAGTGTCTGCAATAAGGGGAGAATAAAGCCATGCTTGAAAGGGACAAAAAAGACCGCGAGGGCACGCACGTCTTCGTTAAAAAAACGCATGCTCTCGGGGTCGAAAACAGGCTCACCGTTATAAACACGGGTGAACTCATCTCCTTCGACAAAGCCGGGGTAAAATGGAAGTATCTGACCTTGAGGATCCATAATGTAAAGCTCCTTTCCTGCGTTCTAGTCAGGAGTAGAAAACATGCTTGTACTCTACGCACAGCAACATGCGCCATTGTAAAATAAAAAACTCAGTAAGTCAATACATATTACAGGGCGGCCAGCCAAGGGCGTTAGCGCCGCGCTCCAATAAAAGTCGCCTCGTTAACGAAGCGACTGCACAACCATCCACCAGATTGCATAGGCCCGGCGAAAGACCAGGAACATAATAATAAGGAGGGCAATGGACATCGAGAACGACAAAATATCTCCAAGCTTACTGCCGTTTTCTGGCCGCTGTACCACCAACCATATCAGCGTACCGCTGATCAACGAAGACAAGAGCGCCGCCGCAATGGTTGCAACAATAAAGAGCAACGCGGCAAGTAGAATTATCATAAGCTCTCCCTGTATAAACTAGCTGCAACGTTACGGACATAATAACATTTTTACTAAAACAGCGTCAGGTTGCCAAAGTAGATATTGGGTGGGCAAAAATCTACTCCGGCAACCTGACGCTGTTTTTACACCCTTCAACCCACCCATTGTCGGGACTAGCGTGGCCTACGATATATAAAAGTGGCCCGCCGGTTAAAGGGGTTAGATTGCAAGCAACGCATATTGGATCCATAATGAATATTGCGGATACCGGCGCGCCGGCAGTGGAGGGTACTACTGCTAAAGCACACGTCGCGTGCAACCTAACATTTATTAAAATGTTGTTTGGGGGTAAAGGTGCCGAGCCTCACCGTTAGGAAAAACTCACTTTCACTAACATAACACGTCGAGGCTTTAATGTCAATACCTATTTTTACAAAAAAGCAAAATATTGCTCCAGATAACGAAAAATTTCTACAGAGTATCAACCAGTGCCTTGCCAAACCGATAAGAAGCTTATGGTATAGTGGCTTATTGCCGGCCGAGCGCAAAACATGCGTAGCAGTCGTCGGCACTCGCAAACCCACAACCTACGGCCGAGAAGTGACCTATCGCCTAAGCTACGAGCTGGCCAGCAGGGGAATTATTATCGTTAGCGGCTTGGCGCTAGGTATCGACGGCATCGCCCACCAAGCGGCGCTGGATGCCGGCGGCACCACCATTGCCATTTTACCAACTAGTTTAGATGATATCTATCCGTTTTCGCACCGCGGGCTTGCCAAAAGGATCATCGAAAATGGTGGCGCACTCATCACCGAATACGACGGCGAAGGGCCGGCCTACAAGGGGAATTTTATTGCCCGTAACCGCATTGTTTCGGCGCTGAGCGATGGTTTGCTGATCACCGAAGCCGCCGAACGCAGCGGCACATCAACCACCGCCGGATTCGCCCTTGAGCAAGGCAAGCCGGTCATGGCCGTGCCCGGCAACATCACCAGCCCCATGAGTATTGGCTGCAATAATCTCATCCAGCGCGGCGCCAAAGTCATTACTTGTGTTGAGGATATTTTGGAAGAAATTGGGCTAACCAGTCAAGCACAAGCAAAGTTGCCCCTGGCATATTCACCAGAGCAAAAAATAATTTTAGATCTCCTTTCGGCTGGCCTGCGCGACGGTGATGAGCTGCAAAAACAAAGCGACCTTGAGCCATCAACGTTCAGCCAAACGCTGACCATGCTCGAAATCGAGGGCAAAGTCCGGCCCCTGGGCGCAAATCAGTGGGGACTGTAGGCGCTGCAGCGCTGCATTAGTCCATGCCACATAAAACCGGCCGCTGTAATTACGCAGCAAGCCGGTTTTATTCGCAACTATTGGATAACGAGACCGGGAGCCTAGACATATAATCATACGGCACTTGCCAAACTGAACGTCTTTGCGTAACATAAAACACCAGACGCTATCATCATGAGTAAAAATCTAGTCATCGTAGAATCACCAGCCAAAGCTAAAACCATTGCCAAATATCTTGGCAAAGATTTTGAGGTTAAAAGCAGCTTTGGCCATATCCGCGACCTGCCCAAAAAGGGTATGAGCGTTGATATTGCCAACAATTTTACCCCGATTTACGAGGTTAGCAGCGATAAAAAAAAGGTGGTAGCCGAACTCAGGCAAGCTGCCAAAACTGCCGAAACCGTGTGGCTGGCCAGCGATAGCGACCGCGAAGGGGAGTCTATTGCTTGGCATTTAAGCGAAGCGCTGCACCTGTCGCCGCAAAAAACTAAGCGCATTGTTTTCCATGAAATCACCAAGCCCGCTATTGAAGCAGCGGTGAAAAGCCCGCGGACCATCGACATCGATTTGGTTGATGCCCAGCAGGCGAGACGTGTTCTGGATAGAATCGTCGGCTACGAACTCAGCCCCGTTCTCTGGAAAAAAGTCCGGCCAAAACTGAGTGCTGGCCGTGTGCAATCGGTCGCCGTGCGGTTAATTGTCGAGCGTGAACGCGAAATCGAAAACTTCGCAGCCGTCGTGACTTTTAAATTGACGGCAGAATTTAAATTGGCTGATGGCACACTGCTAAAAGCCGAATGCCCGACCAAGTTTAAAACCGAAGACCAAGCCCGAGCTTTTCTTGAGACACTTATCAAAAGTACGTTTAGCATTAAAGACATCCAAAAATCACCCGGCGTTCGCAGCCCGAGCGCTCCGTTTACAACCAGCACTTTACAGCAGGAAGCCTCGCGCCGCCTTGGCTATTCGCCAAAGCAAACCATGATGCTAGCCCAGCGTTTATACGAAAATGGGCTTATCACCTATATGCGAACCGACTCACTCAATCTGAGCAGTATCGCAATTGGCGCCATGGCAAACTTTATTAAACAAGAGTACGGCCCCAGCTACCACCATTTGCGTACCTACACCACCAAAACCGCTGGCGCCCAGGAAGCGCACGAGGCCATCAGACCGACCGACGTCACCAAAAGCAGCGCTGGTGCCGACGCCCAGCAAAAGAAGCTCTACGAGCTAATTTGGCGCCGTGCAGTGGCTTCGCAAATGTCCCAAGCCAAGCTTGAAAAGACGACCATTACTATTGCCACTAGCGAAAGCCCCGAAATTTTTGAAGCTAAGGGCGAGATTATAATCTTCCAGGGCTTTTTAAAAGTGTATGGCACTTCCAGCAAAGCTGGCGATGAAGCAATTTTGCCAGAGGTTACACAGGGTGAAGCGCTTCATTTGCAAACCGCTTTGGCCGAACAAACCTTCTCGCGAGCCCCGGCCCGTTATACCGAAGCAACCCTGGTGCGCCAGCTTGAGGAAATGGGCATTGGCCGGCCGAGCACCTATGCGCCGACTATCAGCACAGTCCAGGATCGCGGTTATGTAGAAAAAGCCGACGTCGAGGGCGGGGAGCGTGAGGTGGTACGCCTCAAACTTGCCAAAAAACAGATCCAGCGCGAACAAACCAAAGAAACGCCCGCGCCAGACCGCAACAAGCTTGTTCCCACCGACACCGGCAAAGTTGTGACCGATTTTTTGGCTAAACATTTTGCCGACATCGTGGATTATGATTTCACCAAAGAGGTCGAGGCCGATTTTGACGACATATCCAGCGGCAAAAAACAATGGCAAAAAATGCTAGGCGAATTTTATGGCCCATTCCATAAAAAAGTGTTGGCGTCAGAGGAAGTGAGCAGGGCAGAAGCGGTGCAGGCACGCGAACTGGGTGCCGACCCCAAAACGGGCAAGCCAGTCAGTGCCCGCTACGGCCGGTTTGGGCCGATGGTGCAAATAGGCGTCGCCGAAGATGACGAAAAACCGCGGTTCGCCTCGATTCCTCAGGGTAAAAAAGTTGAGACAATCACACTTGACGAAGCGCTTACGCTCTTTAAGCTACCGCGCAGCCTCGGGCAAGACGAGCAGGGGATCGCAATCGAAGCTAATATCGGCCGCTTTGGACCATACGTCAAGTTAGGCAGCGAATATATCTCCATCAAGGGCCACGACCCGTACACGATCAAACTCCCCGAAGCAAAAGAGCTTATTACGGAACATCGTAAAAAGAAGGCCGCATCAGAGATAAAAGTCTTCGAAAAAGAGGGGATTAAGGTGCTCGTAGGAAGATTTGGGCCGTACATTACCGACGGTAAAAAAAATGCTAAGATTCCAAAAGACATCAAGCCGCTTGATCTCACGCTTGCCAAATGCCAAGAACTGCTCGCCAGCAGCATAAATCGGCCACGCCGAGGGCGCCGCATAGTCAAGCGATAATCCTTACGTTAAAGAAACTAGCACTGCACGCACTATTGCTTGCGTCTATTTAATGCTATAATTTTTTTGGACACACATCCTACCTGCGTAGCACTCTCTCAAGTTCGTCCTCGCCATACGATACGCGTGGCTCTGGGCGTTCCTCGGTGGCACCTTGTACTGTGCTCAAGCACGAAATCTGCACAACCACACCTTGGGCTCGCGATTTTCGCACCCAAAAAATCCACCAAGCGATCTTTGATTACACCTTGTGTTGCATGTAAGTACATAATGTGTGGATGTTGCCTAAATCTATTGACCCAGCGACATCATTGTTATATAATTAATCAAAATGAGTAACTCAGAAAGAGAAGACATGAGCGAGACCGAAGTTCTAACCCCTAATATTACAGACAGTGTCAAAGAAATCTTACAAACGATCGAGCGAGAGCGAGAGCGAGATATTATCGCGCGCCGTTTTGGCCTTTATGATCGTAAAGAGACTCTAGAACAAATTGGAGAATCGCTTGGCATCACCCGCGAGCGGGTACGTCAGCTTGAGAAGGCAATTTTAATTCGCCTGCGTATCGCTGCCGAAAGTGATTTGCCACATATCGAGCGGCTTGAGAAATTACTTATCCGCCATCTTTATGATCTTGGCCGCGTTGCACGTCTTACTGACCTGGCTGCCCAAGTTGGCGCTGGCAACACCGAGCGCGACCGTGCCCACATCGGCTTTGTCGCAACCCTTGCGCCACGCCTGTCGGTTATCGAAGAAAACGACTTCTATTACCGCAGCGTCGGCATCACCGAACATCACGACGAAGAAAAAATCATCATGTTTGTCGATGAGCTTGTTGAAGTTATCAAACAACACGGCCAACCACTGACCACCGAAGAACTGCACGAAAAGGTGAGCCACGACCACCCCGACCATGTCCGGGCACTTGCTAGCGTCAGTAAAAACCTAGCTAACCTTAAAGACAAATGGGGTCTTGCCAAATGGCCAACCGTTAACCCCAAGAATATTCGCGACAAAATTTACGTTATTTTGCAGCAAAACGGCAAGCCGATGCACTACAATGCTATCGCTGATGCTATCAAAGCCTCTGATTTTAAGCGCAAAAACGTCACCACTCAGGCGATTCATAACGAGCTTATCAAAGACAGCCGTTTCGTTTTAATTGGCCGAGGCATCTACGCTTTGAAGGATTGGGGCTTTCACAAGGGGACAGTGGCCGACATCATTACCGAAGTTCTCAAAAAAGAAGGCAAACCGCTTCACCGCGACGAAATCGTCAAGCGCGTACTAAAGCATCGCCAGGTTCGTGAAACCACCGTACTCCTTAACCTGCAAGACAGCAAGCGCTTTAAGCGCACCGCCAAAGCGACATACACTATCGCAGACCAGCCTGCCGAGAAAAAATAACAGGCTCCCAAGCGAGACAGGGAAGCGAGGTCCGTTTGCGCTTGTGCTCAGTTTGAGAGACAATAATAGTTGGTATAAAAGCACATGGATTCGATATTTTCTCTGATATTTGGCTTGGTGGGCAAGTGGTATATCTGGTTACCAGTAGTTGCCGTGCTCACTTATTTAGCGTTTCGCAACCGCAAGCGTGCCGAAACGGTCACTCTTAATATTGAAATCGAACACTCTCTTTTAGTTCTCGAGATACCTCGCACTAACGACAAGCAAGGCGTTGCTGCCGAGCAGATGTTCGCCAGCCTTCATGGTATTCTAAAGTCCAAGCGTGAATTGCTCGCCCAGGGCGGCCTACAAGAGCATATCAGTTTTGAAATCGTCGCCAAGCGTTCGCAGATCCGCTTTTACGTATGGGTGCCTAAGTTTTTACAAAACTTTGTCGAGGGCCAGATTTATGCTCAATACCCAACCGTCCAGATCTATGTCGCCGACGAAGATTACACCACAGTACCGCACGACCAGCCCGTCCAGCATACTACAGAAATGGGCTTGATCAATAACGATGTGTTGCCCGTTAAAACCTTCCAGAGTTTTGAAGCTGACCCCTTGGCAGCCATTACCGCAACCCTTGCCAAGCTAGAAGAACCGAACGAAGAAGTTTGGATTCAGATTTTAGCCCGGCCGGTAGATGATGATTGGCAGAAACGATCGAGCAGTTATATTTCTACACTTAAAAACGGCAAGCCGGCAGCCTTGTTTTTTGGTGGCAATAACAAGCATTATTTTAAGCAGATCTTTACAGCACTGTGGAAACCTCCGGTACATAAGGAAGTAAAACCGGGTGCAGAGCTAAGCGAGCGCGACAAAGTCCGCATCAGCGAAGTAGAGAAGAAGAGCAACAAACTTGGCTACGAGGTTAAGATCCGCTTGGCTTATCTTGGCAACAGCCAAAATACCGCCCGTCTAAGAATCCAATCACTTATTGGTACCTTTAAACAGTTCAATTTAACTAATCTAAATGGCTTTCAAGAAGAAAACCCGACTTTCGACCCAGAAGGGATTGCCCAATATCGCGCCCGGTTCTTCATTGATCACGGTTACGTTTTAAATATCGAGGAATTAGCCAGCGTCTTCCATCTGCCGCACACAAACGTCGAAACACCGAATATCGTATGGGCGAGCGCTAAAACCGCCGAGCCACCCACAAACCTGCCTGTTGTTATCGATACCTCCAGCGATAAAGACGTCAGTATTTTTGGCCTGACTAACTTTCGCGGCCAGCATCGGCAGTTTGGCCTTTTCCGTACCGACCGAAGCCGGCATATGTATATAATCGGCCAGACGGGTACCGGTAAGTCCGGCTTACTGGAGTTGCTGGCACTTTCGGACACTTTTCATAACCAGGGCTATGCCATCATCGACCCCCACGGCGAATGCGCCACCAACAACATGCGATTTATTCCCGAGTCACGTATTAAGGATGTAGTATACTTCAACCCCGCAGACACCGCATTCCCTGTAGCATTTAATCCCATGGAAGTGACCGATCCGTCAATGAAAAACACTACCAGCTCCGAAATAATTGGCGCTATGAAGCGTATGTTTGGCGAAAGCTGGGGTCCACGGCTAGAATACATTTTGCGCTACACTATTTTGGCACTACTTGATTTTCCAGGCACTACCATGCTTGATATCCAGCGCATGCTAACCGAAAAAAACTTCCGCAAAGAGGTCCTCAGCCACGTTAAAGATAGCGTCGTTCTTAACTTTTGGAATGTTGAGTTTGCCAGCTGGAACGACAAATTTGCGTCAGAGGCGATTTCTCCGGTACTAAACAAGGTAGGTGCTTTTACGGCTAACCCAATCATCCGCAATATCATTGGCCAGCCGAAGTCTAGTTTTAACGTTCGCAAAATCATGGATGAAGGGAAAATTTTGATCGTCAACCTGTCGAAGGGCTTGATAGGTGAGGATAATGCGGCGCTGCTAGGTGCCTTTTTAGTGATTAAAATTCAGCTGGCCGCCTTGAGTCGTTCGGATATCATTCCGGATGAACGGCGACCTTTTTACCTCTATGTTGATGAGTTTCAGAACTTTGCCACCGATTCGTTCGCAGTTATCCTGTCGGAGGCCCGTAAGTACGGCTTATGCCTCACCGTAGCCAACCAGTACGTTTCGCAGATGCAGGAAACCGTGCGCGACGCTGTATTTGGTAACGTCGGTACCATGGTCACGTTTCGCGTCAGCGGCGATGATGCCGATGTACTTGCCAAGCCATTCGCTCCACAGTTTACACCGGACGATCTTTTACAGATGCACAACCGCCATTTTATTATCAGCATGATCATAAAAGGGGAGAAGTCACAAGCCTTTTCGGCCACCACCTTGACGCTTCCAAAAACAGCGCGTGACTTTAGCGCTGAGATAATCGCCAACAGCCGCCAGCTGTACGCCCGACCGCGAACCGAAGTTGAAGCTATTACCACACGACTGGCCGAAGTAGCCCCGGCTACGCTCCCGCAGCCGCCCAAAAATAATAACAATGGCGGCAATTGGCAAAAACCACCGATGATGCAACAGAGGCCGCAACAGCCACCTCAAATGCAGTCAAACGGCAATCAACAGCCCCCTCGTTTCAATAACAGTTACAACAATGGTCAAGGTCAGAATCAACCGTCCTCCCAAGGTCCTCGGCCAATGGGGCAACAGCCATACTCGGGGGGGCAGCCACCAAGACAGAGTAGCAATCAATATAACAACAGATTTGTCAATAATACGAATACGGGCAATAACGGCGTTAATAAGCCAAAGTTTATACCGCAACAGCCACAAAAACCGTTC
Source organism: Candidatus Acidiferrum sp. (assembly GCA_035576845.1). Classification (GTDB taxonomy): domain Bacteria; phylum Patescibacteriota; class Saccharimonadia; order Saccharimonadales; family EFPC-124; genus DATLVY01. The sequence continues at coordinate 11,883 of DATLVY010000077.1, forward strand.
CAGCCTCAGGCGCCCCAACAACCAGTCCAGCGTCGAGATTTTCAGCCAAACCCCAGCCAGCCGGCGCCAGCAATTCAAAATAAACCAGCTCAGACACAGCCGCAGATTCCGCGAGACGATTTCCATGCAGATGTTAAGTTGCATTAGGCAGGGCAGTGTAGTAGTGCAAACAAGTTAAATTTGCGAGAAAGTCTTTCCCACTGAGAGTTTCCCGTAGCACAAAGTAGATGTACTTTATGTCGTACAATATATCTTTTACGACACTAAGTAATTAAGCATAAGCTGTAAACTTATACGTCTTTTGTTGTGTATCGAAGGGGGAGTCCTCAGGTATTCCTAGAATACGCAAGCAAGTAGAGCTTCAAGCACGTGGCTTTTTCAAGGGCGTATCTGCAATTAGAGCCAGCAGCTACCCTCAAAGAACATCTACCGGCAAATAAAATATCCGAGTGAATATCCGTATGTTTGACTTTTCCACAGGTGGTGTTTTTTGATATATTTTTCACGTTTTTTAGGACTCCCCTCGGACTCCTCTACTATCCCCCCTCTGTATAATTTGACTTTATAAATTTATAATTATTTTGTATGCTTTTCTTTTTTGATTTCTACAAATAGAGAACAAAAATAGAACATTAGCGAGAGTGGTGCACTAGTGGTAAAAGGCTTTACCGGCCACCCGGACATCAATATATTGCGGCGCTAGCTTATGAGCATCGAAGTATTGCAAGGCCACCAGTATATCCTGCGCTTCTTGTAGTGGGTCGCGGTCGATATCTGTTTTAATCGGGTATGGCCTTCCAGCTAGTTTAATATCAATTTCACGGGTTGAGGCAGGGATAACCACACTGCTCACTTTTCCAGCGCTACCCCGATTAACCGCCCCAACCATCTTGCCAAGAAAGTAGATAAAGCGCCTCGACGCAATCGAGCTGCCGCTGCTTGGCGCTATGCCGCTTTGATCCGTTACTTGCACTAACTGGTTACTGTTTATCGCATACTGAAAGGCAACGCCATTATCGTCAACATAAAACCGTTTGTTGCCAGCCTGCCAGACCAAAATAGGCTGACGCAACACGGCCACAAACCCTACTCCCCCACCATACCATTGTCTTACAGTACTAAAACTAGCCAGTTCGCTGTGTTGTCCAACCATAAATGTATCAAGCGCCGAGTTATTTAACGCAAAACCAAAGCGTTCCAGAGGGTGATCACTCAGATACTGTGCCAAAGATTTTGAGTATTCATTCCTCTTCTCAACACTCGGCTGCTCACTCCCCTGCTGTCCGTAGGTAATTGGCAAAGCGACCATATAATTTATTACTAATACTCCCAAACCTGCGCTTATAAGCAGTCCACCGCAGAGCGCTTTTAAGATGCGCAACCGTATTTCGTATAAATCATGCAGTTTTTGACGTGGTGACTGGAGCTGCAAACTATTCACTGCAGCCGTGGCCTGAACGTCACGAGAAGTTGTGCCGGTTAATGTCCGGCTTCGTCGAAAAATATAGCCATTCTGACCTTCCATCAGATTAGGACGCCTGGCTTTTTTGGTTTTACGTTTTCCCCACCTGATCATACCACTCCCTAATGATCCGCCGATTTTTGGTATATATGTGTGGCCGCGGCCTCTGCAATTAAGGCCGCCATATCCACGGCAGCGTCCGGTCTCGCAAACGTATGGAGGCGTTTACCGAGTTCTTTATTTTTTTGAGGATTATTAATCAATATTTCGATCGCTTTTTTTAGATACAGCGGATTAACAACCATTTTGTTTTCGTCGATAACTATTGCCGCGTGGGCATCGTCATAAATTGCCGCATTTTTAAGCTGATGCCCGCCGGTTAGCAGCGGGTTTGGCACAATAATAGTTGCTTTTGACATTGCCGCCAGCTCCTGCAAAGCCGTAGCTCCAGCCCGTGTAATGACAACATCAGCGGCCCCGAATAATGGCGCCATGCCGGTTGCTATAAACGGTTTGATGATATAATCAGGGCTTTTGGGAGCCATAAGCTTTGTTTCTTCGTATGTATGCTCACCGGTGATATGTAAAATTAATACTTTGTCTAGCAACTTCGGTGCCAGCATTGCGATAGCTCGGTTAATATTACGCGCACCAAGCCCACCTCCGGTTACCACAACTAATGGCTTGGCAATATTGTGGAAGCCAATTAACGCTTTGAGCCTCTGCTGTTCTTCCTTATTAACGAGTGGGCGGAAGCTTTCGTCTATCGGGATGCCCACATAATGGGTTCGGTTTTTGGGGTAAGTGTGATTCTCAACCGGACTGCCGAGCGCAATTGTCGTGGCGTAACGTGCCAGAAAACGATTGGTCAATCCCGGATGCGCATCTGAATCGTGGATAACAATCGGGATCTTGAGCATATGAGCCGCCAAACCAATGGGCATACACACAAAACCGCCCTTTAAAAATACGACGTCAGGTCGTAGTTTTTTCAGCAACACCAGACCCTGTATAATCCCCAGTTGGGTATACAGTAAGTCTCGTGCATTCAGAAACGTTGTTGGAAGGTTCAGCAATTGTTTATACCAAGCCATGCCGTTGTAGCGTCGGAATTTACCGGCGACGATCCGTTTAATGTGGACCTGGAGAGGTGCTTTTTTTAGTATAGCCTCAGCCTGGCGGCCAAATTTCTGGTCGGTAACAAAGCACACTTGCAAATCAGTGTCATACTTTTTTAGTTCACGAATAACGGCCAGTACTGGCGTGACGTGTCCGCCCGAGCCGCCGCCCGCTGCGACGATTTTCATAAGTCATTCCCCCTGCTTTTTCAGCCTGTTCTAGTTGATGAGTCGTATAGTGTGAAATCTGGAATGCTATACCCAGTGCCATCATTATAAACAAAAGGCTGGTACCACCAAAGCTTAAAAATGGCAAAGTGACTCCGGTAAGTGGGAAAATCCCCAGCATTGCTCCGATATTGACCACCGTGTGTGTAAACACCCAACCAAAAACACCGGCCAGCAACAAACGATAGTAGTTGTTATTAACGTTGTCCATAATTTTAATAAGGCGCAGCAGTAACGCTGCAAAAATCAGCAATATTGCCACCGTGCCAATAAAGCCAAACTTTTCGGCCACGATCGCAAAAATCGAGTCATTGGCCGCCTCGGGCAGATAGCCAAATGCCTGCACGCTCTGGCCAATCCCCTTCCCTACCAAGCCGCCGCTACCGACCGCAATAAGCGCTTGGTTGATGTGATAACCCGTGCCAGTACTGTCGTTTGCCGGATTTAAAAAGGTGGCCACGCGCGCTAAACGGTAGCTGGAAGTGGCGATAAACAAAAGCCCGCCACCGGCCACAACCGCCAACACCGCCAAAAAATACTTCGCCTTCAAGCCACCAACGTACAGCATAAAAACTGCAATTGCAAATATGGCTACGCCCGTCCCAAGATCACGCTGCAACCAAACGACAATAGCAGCGACCACCAAGAGTACCAGGCCAATTGGCTTCAGGGCTTCCTGCCAATTATTGACCGTTCCGTCTTGGATTTTTTTGGCTAAAAAGGCCGCTAAAAATAAAACCAGCGCCAGCTTAACCATTTCGACGGGCTGTATGGTCACAAAACCCAGGTTAATCCACCTACAAGCACCGTCGGCACAAAGCGCCAGGCTAGTTCGGGCAAAAATTATCGGCACCATGCATAGCCCAAGGGCAGCGATTAGCAGCTGGCCATGATAACGACGCCACCATTCTAGGGGTACATTGCTTGCGACCACAAACGCCACGATCCCAGCCGTGAGGTATACCAGCTGCCGGTACATAAAGTGGTTTTGATCAAGATTGCTACCGCTGGCATTAATTTGCGCCGTCAGGGCTGGGCTGATCGAGTAGATAACAATTAAGCCGAGCAACATTAAAACACCCATAAATAGTATCAGCATATAATCACCGCGGTGCCGGCGTGCCTGGGGTGCGGTATCGGCGGTAAGTTGCCGGTTACGGCTTCTCAATGAATGTAGCCCCCTGTTAAGGCCAAAATTAAGCCAACCGCGGCACAAACCTGGCCAATCACCCAAAATCGCATGGTGATTTTAACCGCCGGCCAACCAGTAGCCTCAAGGTGGTGGTGTATTGGCGCTGACAAAAATATTTTGCGGTGCAGAATTTTTTTCGACAGAATCTGAATCAGGCTGGAACCAGCTTCAATCACAAAAATCAAGCCAATAATTGGTAGCAAGAATACTGTGTTAGTTAACATGGCAACAACGCCAAGTGCCGTGCCGAGTGCAAAAGAACCGACGTCGCCCATCATAAACCGCGCTGGTGTAATATTAAACCACAAGTAAGCTAGGAGTCCACCAACAACCGTAAAACAAAAAGCTGCAATGCCAAAATTGCCCTGCAAAGCCGCAATTACTCCGAAGGCGCTGTAGGCGCTAGTAAGTAAACCACCAGATAAGCCATCAAGACCGTCGGTAATATTAACCGCGTTACCCGTACTAATCACCGCTAAAATGAACAGCGGAATAAGCCATAACCCCAGATGCCAGTCGCCCACAAACGGCACGTGAACACTGTTATAGCCAAGCTTATAGTAAAAGAACCAACCGGCCACTGCCGCCACCAAGGTAATCATGGCGAACTTTATTGGTGAGCGCAGACCAGCAATACCCTTGGCACTACCCCGCAAGTTAATAATGTCATCAACTAACCCCACAACCCCACCGCCAACCAGCGCCAGTATCGGCAGCCACGTTTGCCGCCGGTCAAAGTTGAAAGCCACTGTGATAACTGTTACAGCCGTCACAAAAATCAAACCCGCCATGACTGGCACGTTGGTCCTACCTTTGCGGGCAGCGATAAGCTGCTTGAAAATCGGCGCTGCCTCCCCTGTTACCGCAGCGGTCCTCTCTTTTTTCCAAAACTTATACTTATACGCAAAATAGGTATAAATCGGCGTCAGCAGCATCGCTAAGCAGAACGTTATAAAGCTGAGCGTAAATATCCGCGTCGCTTCATCGGTTAGGTGCATAATTTCAATCATATTCCCTCCTTCAGGGCTGAATCTTTAAATAATCAAGCATCCAGTTGGACATGTCGGCGAAAACCGGCTCCACGGCAACCGAACCTGCGTAGCCGGTAACCTTTGCATCCATGATGCGTACCATTATGACATACCGGGGGGCCGCATTACCATTACCACCAAAACCAAGGTAAGTACCGATGGCATTAGTATCAGAATATTGCCCAGTTTTGGGGTCGATCGTTTGCGAGGTGCCGGTTTTACCCCCGATGAAGTAGCCAGGTTTATCAGCACCAGGGAAGCTCTCAGTTCGGGCGTCATGCAGCATTGCCCGCAGGTCAGACGAAGCGCTCGGCTTGATAACCTCCGACTCAACAATGTGTGGCTGAGTTTGGCCCGTAAGCGTATTGTTGGCGTCCAGCACGCCATC